>NZ_JBIVOW010000030.1:0-84592 GCF_044754325.1 Streptomyces sp. NPDC093097 | reverse complement strand
AAGGAACGGACGCTTCCTTCGGCCACCCTCTCGGGCTTCCTCCGGGCGCTTCCCTTCGGTCTTGCGTCTCCGACTCTATCAGACCCTTTCGGCCCCGATTTTCGCCGGTGCGATCCAGCCTTTCAGCTTTCTCGCGGTTCCAACCGTACCAGATCCGTTTCCGTCTCCGGCCCCCTGTTGGAGTGGGGTTCGGCCGCTTCGCTTTCGCTTTCCGGCCTTTCCGACTTTATCAGATCTTCTTTCGTTTCCGGCCGCTCAGCAGCTGGTGCGAATTTCGCTCTGAATTACCCGTCGGAGGGGCTTGTCTTTCGACTTTCCCGACTTTATCAGAAGATGATCGACCCGAATGACCGGGCGGAACTTCTGGTGTGAGATCGGGACGCTCTGCCGTTGTGAAGATGCGGCCGGAGCGGAGATGAGACTAACCGTCGCGGTCGAACATGTCCAGTTCGTTGCAACCGTTTGAATCTACCTCCCGCCGCTACCGGTGTCAACGGGGTGCAGGGGCAAAGGTGAGATTTGCAGGTCAGAGGGGGTGTGCGTACATCAGGTGGCGGTGGGGAGGAGGGCTTCGCGGTCGGTGGAGGTGACGTCGCCGGTCTCGCCGGCGCGTACGGCGCGGCCGCCCAGGACGTAGACGTAGGTGAGGAACGCCAGCTCGGCGAGGATGCCGATGCTGATGCGGGCCCAGGTGGCGAGGCCGGAGGGGGTGACGAAGCCTTCGAGGACGCCGGAGACGAAGAGGACGGCGGCCAGGCCGATGGCGACGCCCAGGGCGGTGCGGCCCTCCTCGGACAGGGCCGTGCGGCGGGTGCGGGGCCCCGGGTCGATGACGGTCCAGCCGAGGCGGAGGCCGATGCCGGCGGCGACGAAGACGGCGGTCAGTTCGAGGAGGCCGTGCGGGAGGAGCAGGCCGAGGAAGGTGTCGAGGCGGCCGGCCGACGACATCAGGCCCAGGCCGGCGCCGAGGTTGAGCATGTTCTCGAAGAGGACCCAGAGGACGGGGAGGCCGAGGAAGGCGCCGAGGACCAGGCAGAAGGCCACGGCCTGGGCGTTGTTCGTCCATACCTGGGCGGCGAAGGCCGCGGCGGGGTGATTGGAGTAGTAGCTCTCGTACTGGCCGCCGGGGCGGGTCATCTCGCGTAGTTCCCGGGGGGCGCCGAGGGTGGACTGGATCTCCGGGTGGGTCGCTATCCACCAGGCCAGGAGGGCGGCGGCGGTGAGGGAGAGCACCGCCGTGGGGATCCACCAGTGGCGCAGGCGGTAGACGGCCGCCGGGAACGAGGTGGTGAAGAAGCGGGCGGCGTCGCGCCAGGACGCCTTGCGGGCTCCGGTGACCTTGCTGCGGGCGCGGGCCACGAGGGAGGTGAGGCGGCCGGTCAGGGCGGGGTCGGGGGCGCTGGAGAGGAGGAGGGAGAGATGGCTGGTGGTGCGTTGGTAGAGGGTGACGAGTTCGTCGGCCTCGGTGCCGGTCAGGCGGCGCTTGCGTCGTAGCAGTGCTTCCAGGCGGTCCCATTCGGCGCCGTGGGCCGTGACGAAGACATCGAGGTCCATACCGGGTCGCTCCTCGCAGCGCGGTGGGTGGGTGCCGGGCCAGCTTGGCAGACTGGCCGGGCGCGGGGCCCTGGCCTTGGGGGCGGGACCGCCGTGGGACGGGTGGGCCGCGGGGTGGTGGCCCGGGAGCAGGGGACGAGAGGGAGTGGGCGCGTGAGTCAGCTGGTGACCGGTGAAGCGGTGGTGCTCGGGCTGCGGCCGGCCAGGCTGGCGAGCCGGGGGCTGGCGGTGGTGGTCGATCTCGCGGTGGCCTGGGGGACGTACATCGCGGTGACGCTGGTAATGCTGAGTGCGGCGTCCTCGATGGACGGTGCAGTGCTGGCGGCCATCCAGGTGGCGACGTTCGTGCTGGTGCAGGTGGGGATTCCGATCGCGGTCGAGACGCTCAGCCACGGGCGGTCGTTGGGGAAGCTGATCTGCGGGCTGCGAGTGGTCCGGGAGGACGGCGGGCCGATCCGGTTCCGGCATGCGTTGGTGCGGGGCGCCCTGGGGGCCGTCGAGATCGTGATGACGATGGGGGTGCTGGCGTCGGTGGCGTCACTGGTGTCGGCGCGGGGGCGGCGGCTGGGGGACGTGTTCGCCGGGACGCTGGTGATACGGGAGCGGGTGCCCGAGACGGAGGGCGGGGGTGTGGTGCTGCCGGCGCCGCCGCCGTGGTTGGCCGGGGAGGTCGGGGCGCTCGATCTGTCGCGGGTGCCGGACGGGTGGTGGCTGGCCGTGCGGCAGTACCTGGGGCGGCTGGGCGAGTTGGATCCGCAGGCGGGTGCGGCGGTGGCCTGGCGGCTCGCCGGGGATCTGCGGGGCTTTACGGGGGCGGAGGTGCCGGCGGGAGTGGATCCGGTGGTGTATCTGGACGCGGTGGTGCGCGAGCGGCAGGGGCGGGAGTCCCGGCGGGCGTTCGGGGAGCGCGGCGTGGCGGGGGCGGTCCCGGGGGCAGCGGTCCCGGGGGTGGCATCGGCGTTGGCTTCGGGAGGGGTGCTTGGGGGTGGGGTCTCCGGGGATGAGGTCCCTGGGGGCGGGGTGCCGGTGGGTGGCGTTCCGATGGGCGCGCGGTCCGCGGGTGAGGAGGGTGCGGTTGCAGCCGGTGGGGCGTGGGTGGCGCCCGGAGGTGCGGTGGCGACGGGGCCTGCGGTGGCCGGTGGCGCGTCCGGTGGTGGTGGGGCGGCTTGGCCCGCGGGTGCGGCTGCGGGGGCGTCGGGTGACGGGCCGGGTCAGCGGGCGTCCGGCGGTGGTGGGACGGGGTTCGCGCCGCCGGCGTGAGGGGGGCGGGCCGGCCGGTGGTGGGGGCGAGGTGTCCAGCTGCCGGGCCGTCACCGTTCCGGTGAGGGTGCGGTATGGGAGGGGGTTCGCGCCGCCCGCGTGAGGAAGGCAGGAGCCGGCCGGGCGGTGGGGCCGATGTGTCCAACTGCCGGTGCCGCAGGGCGTTTTCGTTCCCCGGACGGCGTTTCTTCGGCGTCGCGTCGGCGCGCCGTACGGGCCGCGCGGCGGCGGAGGGCTCGTGTCAGGTGAACGTCGAGGGCGGCGATTCGAGGGATTCGAGTTCGATGCCGGGGGCGGCGAGGACGACGTCGCCGGCGAGGTGGACGGCGTGCTGTTCGCCGGTTTCGAGGTCGGTGACCTGGTACGCGTCGGCGATCAGCGGGGCGATGTCAGTGGCGTGTGGTGTGCTGGAGAGCAGCGCCCAGGACTGGTCGAGGGTGCGGGGGGCGAGGACGGGGGGTGTGAAGGCGACGAGGCGGACGCGGGTGGCGCCGGCGCCGACGGCGGGGCGCAGCAGACGGGCGGTGGCGACGAGGAACGCCGGGGACGCGCCGGTGAAGGCGTGGGCAGGGACGTTGCCCTCGGTGGCGTGGGTGCCGGTGGGGTCGGTGCGTACCCAGGTGACGCCGTCGAGGGCGGCGCCGCGGACCTGCCAGGCCGCGGCATGGAGTTCCAGGCGGAGGGGACGGCCGAGTTCGTCGAGGGTGAGGTCGACGGAGCCGGTGTGCTCGCCGGCGGTGTTGAGGATCTGCGAGACGTAGCGCCAGCCGGAGGGGCCGGTGGCGCAGTGGAAGTGTTCCTCGCCGAGGGGGGTGTGGTCGTGCGGGTCGTGCAGGGAGTAGTGGCCGCGGGGCATGGGAGTGCAGTCCTTGGGACGGGCAGGGTGCGGGGCGGTGCGCCGGGGGCGCGGGGGTTTCCGGGGGTTCTGCGGGCCAGGCCCCCGCCGGGAGGGCGAGGGCCTGGTGCCAGCGGCTGCTGGGGGTGCCGGATGCCGGTCCGCGGGCGGACCGGAGGCGGCTCAGTAGCGGTAGTGGTCGGGCTTGTAGGGGCCCTCGACCTTCACGCCGATGTAGTCGGCCTGCTCCTGGCGCAGGGTGGTGAGCTTGACGCCCAGCGCGTCCAGGTGGAGGCGGGCGACCTTCTCGTCCAGGTGCTTGGGCAGGACGTAGACGTCGGTCGGGTACTCCTCGGGCTTGGTGAACAGCTCGATCTGGGCCAGCGTCTGGTCCGCGAAGGAGTTGGACATCACGAACGAGGGGTGGCCGGTGGCGTTGCCGAGGTTCAGCAGGCGGCCCTCGGAGAGGACGATGATCGTCTTGCCCTCGGGGAAGGTCCAGGTGTGGACCTGCGGCTTGACCTCGTCCTTGACGACGCCGGGGATCTTGGCCAGGCCGGCCATGTCGATCTCGTTGTCGAAGTGGCCGATGTTGCCCACGATGGCCTGGTGCTTCATCTTGGCCATGTCCGAGGCCATGATGATGTCCTTGTTGCCGGTCGTGGTGACGAAGAGGTCGGCGATCTCCACGACGTCGTCGAGGGTGGCGACCTGGTAGCCGTCCATCGCGGCCTGCAGCGCGCAGATCGGGTCGATCTCGGTGACGATGACGCGGGCGCCCTGGCCGCGCAGGGATTCCGCGCAGCCCTTGCCGACGTCGCCGTAGCCGCAGACGACCGCGACCTTGCCGCCGATCAGGACGTCGGTGGCGCGGTTGATGCCGTCGACGAGGGAGTGGCGGCAGCCGTACTTGTTGTCGAACTTCGACTTGGTCACCGCGTCGTTGACGTTGATCGCCGGGAAGAGCAGGTCGCCGTCGCGCTGCATCTCGTAGAGGCGGTGGACACCGGTGGTGGTCTCCTCCGTCACGCCGCGGATCTCGGAGGCGAGCCGGGTCCACTTCTGCGGGCTCTCGGCGAGGGTGCGGTTGAGCAGCTCCAGGATGGCGGCGTGCTCTTCGCTCTCGGCGGTCTCGACGGCCGGGGCCTTGCCGGCCTTCTCGTACTCGACGCCCTTGTGGACGAGGAGGGTGGCGTCGCCACCGTCGTCGAGGATCATGTTCGGGCCGCCGGTGGGGGCGTCCGCCCAGGTCAGCGCCTGCTCAGTGCACCACCAGTACTCCTCGAGGGTCTCGCCCTTCCAGGCGAAGACCGGGATGCCCTGGGGGTTCTCGGAGGTGCCGTGGGGGCCGACGGCGATGGCCGCGGCGGCGTGGTCCTGGGTGGAGAAGATGTTGCAGGAGGCCCAGCGGACCTGTGCGCCCAGGGCGACCAGGGTCTCGATCAGCACGGCGGTCTGCACGGTCATGTGCAGCGAGCCGGTGATCCGGGCGCCCTTGAGGGGCTGCTGGTCGGCGTACTCCTTGCGGATCGCCATCAGGCCGGGCATCTCGTGCTCGGCGAGGGTGATCTCCTTGCGGCCGAAGGTGGCGAGGGAGAGGTCGGCGACCTTGAAGTCCTGGCCGGTGGCTGCTGTCGTCATACGGGCTGCTCCTCGAAGTCGAGGTCGGTCGGGCAATTCGGGCAGTCTGCGGCGCGGGTCGGGGTCCCCAGCACGAACTGGGCGCAGCCGAGCCTACGTGGAGGCCGGCGCACCTCTCCCCTTACCGCAGCGCAATCCGTCGGAGGCCCTCTCTCCCTCGGCCGGTCCGCGGTGCGGGCCGCCCGACCGCCATCAGCAGCGACGTCTGGCACTGGGGTCGAATTTACACCGCTCGGGTCCGTGGCCCCAGACCGCATGGGCGGACGCCCTCGTTGGCCGGTTCGTTGGCTTGTTCTGAGCGGCGCGGGCGGCCGCCCTGGGAGACGCGCGCGGGCCCCGCCTCCCATGGGATGGCGGGGCCCGTGGCGGGGTGCCGGTCAGCTGTCGCCGGGCTGGTGGGCCGCGGCGGCCCGCTCGTCGTAGATGTCGGGTTCGAGGTAGATGACGCGGGCGATCGGGACGGCTTCGCGGATGCGGGCCTCGGCGGCGTCTATGGCGCGGGCGACCTCGGCGGCGGTGTCGTCGTGCTGGACGGCGATCTTGGCGGCGACGAGGAGTTCCTCGGGGCCGAGGTGGAGGGTGCGCATGTGGATGACGCGGGTGACGACGTCACCGTCGACGAGCGCGGCGCGGATCTTGGCGACCTGGTCGGGGCCGGCCGCTTCGCCGAGCAGCAGGGACTTGGTCTCGGCGGCGAGGACGAGGGCGATCAGCACCAGCAGGGCGCCGATGGCCATGGTGCCGATGCCGTCCCAGATGCCGCTGCCGGTGGCGACGGTGAGGGCGACGCCGCCCAGTGCGAGGACCAGACCGATCAGGGCGCCGAAGTCCTCCAGCAGCACGACGGGGAGTTCGGGGGCCTTGGCGCGGCGGATGAACTGGATCCAGGTCTGCCGGCCGCGCAGTGCGTTGGACTCCTTTATCGCGGTGCGGAAGGAGAAGCCCTCGGCGATGACGGCGAAGAGCAGGACGCCGACCGGCCAGTACCAGTTCTCCAGGGGGTGCGGGTGCTGGATCTTCTCCCAGCCCTCGTAGAGCGCGAAGACGCCGCCGATGGTGAACAGGACGATGGAGACCAGGAAGCCGTAGATGTAGCGCTCGCGGCCGTAGCCGAAGGGGTGCTCGGCGCTGGCGGCGCGTTTGGCCTTCTTGCCGCCGAGCAGCAGCAGGCCCTGGTTGCCGGAGTCCGCGAGCGAGTGCACGCCTTCGGCCAGCATCGAGGACGAGCCACTGAAGGCGAAGGCGACGAACTTGGCTGCGGCGATCGCCAGGTTGGCGCCGAGCGCCGCAACGATCGCCTTGGTACCGCCGGATGCGCTCATGGGTGCGGCATGTCCTTCCGTAGCCGGGCTTTACCGCCTCTTTAGTGCGGTTGCGGCGGTCATTGTTGCAGCCGGGCTCGTGGGCGTAGCCGGGAGGCCGTTCCCGACGGCGGTCCCGGGGCCGCTCTGTGGACTGTCCGGCCAGGCCCTGGGCCCCCGGTCGGCACACTCCCGTCTGACGGGCGGCCGACGGGAGTGTGCCGACCGGGCCTAGTGCCGCAACAGGCGACGTTCGCCCCGTCGCGGCACTAGGCCACGACGGTGGCGCGGAAGAGGGTGCCGTCCCCGGAGGCGGTGAGGTGTTCGCCGGCGGGGGCGAAGACGGAGCCGCCGGGGGTCAGGGTCAGCTCCCGGGCGGTGCCGGTGTCGCTGGTCAGGTGCACGGCGCCGGTGGTGCAGAGCAGGATCTGCGGGGTGCGGGCGGGCAGCGGACGCGGCACGGCGCCAGGGGCCAGTACGAAGCGGGAGAGGCGGAACTCGTCGATGGGGGTGTCGTAGACCTCCTCGCCGTCGACGTCCTCGGGGCGCAGCACGCCGGCGTCGCGGGGCTCGAAGCGGACCACGCGCAGGAGTTCGGGGACGTCGACGTGCTTGGGGGTGAGGCCGCAGCGGAGCACGTTGTCGGAGTTGGCCATCAACTCGACGCCGAGGCCGCTGAGATAGGCGTGCGGGATGCCGGCGCCGAGGAAGAGGGCCTCGCCGGGCTGGAGTCGGACGTGGTTGAGGAGCAGGGCGGCGAGGACGCCGGGGTCGCCCGGGAAGTGGTGGGCGACGGTGGCGCAGGCGGCGTACGCCTCGGCGTGCGGGCCGCCCTTGGGGGCGAGGTGGCCGGCGGCGATGGCGGTGCGTTCGACGGTCTCGGCGAGGGCGTGGGGCTCGGCGCCGAGGACGGCGGTGAGCACCTCGCGCAGCGCGGACTCCTCGGGGCTGGCGCGCAATATGTCGGCGTACGGCTTGAGGTCGGCGACGTCCAGGCCCTCCAGGAGGTCGGCGGCCTCGGCGGGGTGGCGGAAGCCGCACAGGCCCTCGAAGGAGGTGAGGGCACAGATCAGCTCGGGCTTGTGGTGGGGGTCCTTGTAGTTGCGGTGCGGGGCGTCGAGGGGGACGCCGCGGGCCTCCTCGTCCGCGAAGCCCGCTTCGGCCCGGGCGCGGTCGGGGTGGACCTGGAGGGAGAGCGGGGCGCCGGCGGCGAGGACCTTGAACAGGAACGGCAGCCGCGGGCCGAAGGCACGGACGGCGTCGGCGCCCAGTGCGGCCTCGGGGTCGGCGGCGATCACGTCGGCGAGGGAGACCGGGCCGTGGCCGCGGTCGATGCGGGAGGGGGCGCCGGGGTGGGCGCCGAGCCACATCTCCGCCTGCGGTTCGCCGGTGGGCGGGACGCCGAGGAGGTCGGGGAGGGCGGTGGTGGAGCCCCAGGCGTAGGGGCGCACGGTGTTGACGAGGCGGTCCATGGGGCGACTGCTTCCTGAGGTGGCGTGGGCGGTCCGGTGGGGCGCGGGCTGGCGGGCTCCCCGGAGCCATGATCACTCGGTGCCGGCAAGCGCCAGGTAAACGGCGCCGAAATCGGCGATGGCGAGCAGCTCGGCGGCGCGCTCCAGGTCGCTGCCGGCGGTCGGCTCCAGCGCGCTCAGGGGGGTGTCGCGCTCGTCGGCGAGCTGCTGGGCGGCGCGGGTGGCGGAGAGCGCACCCGGTTCGTCCTCGCGGAGCAGGACGATCCGCGCGTGCAGGGCGGCGGGCTGTTCGACGCGGTCGCGGAAGAAGTCGTCCGGGTCGGCGCCGGCGGCCAGCGCGCCGGCGAGCAGGGTGCGATGGGTGGTCAGCGCCTCGGGGAGCTCGGCGGCGAGGGCGGGGCGGCCGGCGAGGCCGGCGAGCTCGGTGGCGAAGTGGCGGCCGACGGCGCCGGCGAGCGGTCCCTCGGTCCAGATCAGCGGGAGCGCGTCGGCGAGGTCGGCGGCGAGGGTCTTGCCGGGGTTGGTGTAGGTGGGGATGGCCGGGCCGCAGCGTTCGGCGACCTCGTCGAGGCGGTCGGCGAGCTTGCCGACGGCGTCCGCGGGGGCGCTGATCAGGCCGATCCGGTCGGCGAGCACCAGCAGCGGGATGAGGACGGACCAGAGGGTGCCGGGGGCGGCGGGCGGGGCGCCCTCGACGTCGAACTCGGCGTCGTAGGCGGTGGTGGCCAGCGGGACGGCCAGACCGCGGGCCTGGACGACGGCATCGGCGAGCGGACCGCCGGCGGGGGTGACGGCGACGACCGCGCAGCCGCGGCGGTAGGACTGCTCGACGAGTTCGGCGAGGCCGGGGTCGGCGGCGTCGGGGCCGGCGACGAGGAGGAGGTCGAGCGGGCCGGCCCAGCCGGGGAGGGTCCAGCGCAGCGCGCCGGGGACGGGGGCGACGCCGGTGGGCTGGATGAGGCTGACCGGGCTGGTGCCGCCGCTGAGGGCGTGCAGCAGGTCGGCGACGCCGGCGGCGGCCGGTCCGGGGCCGGCGACCAGGACGGCGCGCGGGCGTCCGTCGGGGGTCAGCTCGGGGATGCCGGACTCGGCGGCGCTGCGGGCGGCGGTGCGGACCCGGGCACCGGACTCGGCGACGCCGCGCAGCAGGCCGAAGCGGTCGGCGCCGGCCAGCGCCTCGGGAGTGTCGAGGAGTGACTCGTCGAGCATGGTGGCGCGGCCTCCGATCGCCGGTGGGCGGGGTGGTGCCGGATCAGGCGGGACGGCGGGCCTCGTCGACGAGGAGCACCGGGATGTCGTCGCGGATCGGGTAGGCCAGGCCGCAGTCGGCGGAGGTGCAGACCAGCTCGGCGTCAGATCCCGGACCCGAAGGGTCTCCGTGGGCGGCCGGGGTGCGCTCCTCCAGCGGGGCGTGGCAGGCCGGGCAGGCGAGGATCTGGATCAGACTGGCTTCGACCGGCATCGGGGCTCCTTCGGCGTGGTTGCGGCGTGGCCAGCGTACCGCCGGTGCGGGGGGCGGGGCTTGCCCGGAGGGGGTTTGGGCAGGTGGGAGGGCCGGGTGCGGCCGGCCCTCCGCTGCCGGTCGGCGGCGGGTCAGCCGCGGATGATCGCCAGTGCCTCGTCGCGGATCCGCTCGACGGTGGCCCGGTCGCGGGCCTCGGCGTTGAGGCGGAGCAGCGGCTCGGTGTTGGAGGGGCGGACGTTGAACCACCAGTC
Organism: Streptomyces sp. NPDC093097; assembly: GCF_044754325.1. Taxonomy (NCBI): domain Bacteria; kingdom Bacillati; phylum Actinomycetota; class Actinomycetes; order Kitasatosporales; family Streptomycetaceae; genus Streptomyces; species Streptomyces sp. NPDC093097. The sequence goes on along the minus strand of NZ_JBIVOW010000030.1, from coordinate 74,813 downwards.
GGCGGCGGTGACGGTGAGGCCGTCGAGCTCGTCGAGGGCGATGCCGTCGCGGCCTTCGTAGGCGGCCTTGAGGGCGGCGAGGCGGCCGGCCTGGTCGTCGACGGTGCTGTTGATCTCGCCGGAGGCGGCGTAGCGGTCGTACTGGGCGACGAGCTGCGACAGCGGGCCGGCCTGTTCGCCGAGGGCGGCCAGGACGTGGAGGGCGGCGAGCATGCCGGTGTCGGCGTTCCAGAAGTTGCGGAAGTAGTAGTGCGCGGAGTGCTCGCCGCCGAAGATGGCGCCGGTGCGGGCCATCTCGGCCTTGATGAAGGAGTGGCCGACGCGGGTGCGGACGGGGGCGCCGCCGTGCTCCTTGACGACCTCCGGGACGGACCAGGAGGTGATGCAGTTGTGGATGACGGTGCCGCCGGGGTGCTTGGCCAGTTCGCGGGCGGCGACCAGGGCGGTGATCGCGGACGGGGAGACCGGGTCGCCGTTCTCGTCGACGACGAAGCAGCGGTCGGCGTCGCCGTCGAAGGCCAGGCCGAGGTCGGCGCCGACCTCGCGGACCCGCTGCTGGAGGTCGACGATGTTCTTCGGGTCGAGCGGGTTGGCCTCGTGGTTCGGGAAGGAGCCGTCCAGCTCGAAGTAGAGGGCGTCGAGGTCGAGAGGCAGGCCCTCGAAGACGGTGGGGACGGTGTGGCCGCCCATGCCGTTGCCGGCGTCCACCACGACCTTCAGGGGGCGGACGGCGGTGAGGTCCACCAGGGAGCGCAGGTGGGCGGCGTAGTCGGCGAGGACGTCGCGCCGGCCGACGGTGCCGGGCCGGGCGGCCGGCTCGGGGGCGCCCTCGTCGGCCCAGCGCTCGACCAGGGCGCGGATCTCGGCGAGGCCGGTGTCCTGGCCCACGGGGGCGGCGCCGGCCCGGCACATCTTGATGCCGTTGTACTGGGCCGGGTTGTGCGAGGCGGTGAACATCGCGCCGGGCAGGCCGAGGGCGCCGCTGGCGTAGTAGAGCTCGTCGGTGGAGCACAGGCCGATCTCGGTGACGTCCGCGCCGCGGGCGGCCGCGCCGCGGGCGAAGGCGCGGGACAGGCCCGGCGAGGAGGGCCGCATGTCATGCCCGATGACGATCGCGTCGGCGTCGGTGACCTCGACGAAGGCCGCGCCGAAGCGCTCGGCCAGGGCCTCGTCCCACTGGTCGGGGACCACACCGCGCACGTCGTACGCCTTCACGATCTGTGACAGGTCAGTCACGCCAGCCTCCTCAGGTCGCCTACGGGGAGTCACAAACCTACCCGTACGTTCTGCACGGAGGTCATGAACGAGCCGTGCACAGAGGTGGGCGGGCCGGTGATCAGGAGTCGGGCGAACGCAGGATCCTCAGGTGGCCGCGGCGGGCGACCTCCATGGGGTGGCCGTCGCGGCCGGTGGGGGCGGGGGTCTCGGCGCCGCCGACGGCGCGCTCCTGGGGACGGGCGGCCTCGCGGACGGCGTTGGCCAGCGCTTCGAGGTCGTCGCCACTGGGGCGGGCCGGTCCGGGGTCGATGGCGAGGCGGACGACCTCCCAGCCACGGGGGGCGGTCAGCCGCTCGGAGTGCTCGGCGCACAGGTCGTAGCAGTGCGGCTCGGCGTAGGTGGCGAGCGGTCCGAGCACGGCGGTCGAATCCGCATAGACGTACGTCAGCGTTGCGACGGCGGGGCGGCCGCACGCAGTGCGCGAACAGCGACGTACAGGGCTCACGACGTTGGACGGTACCGCACTCTTGAGCGGGCCGCGACGACTCTCCCCCGGCTCACCCAACCGTGTCGTCCCGCTTCGTCCGATGCGTCTGACCTGCACCCCCCGGCCGGGCACCGCCCGGGACGGGGTCCCGGGAGCCGCGCGGAGGGCGGAAATCCGGGGCAATCCCGGCGGAACCCCGTCCAGGAGTGGCGCAATTCCTGTCATTCTGCGCCGTCTGCTGGGAGTTGAGCGATCCGATGCGGGGCGGCAAACGGACCGAACCGGGTCCGGTCCGGTCAGCCGGCGACAAGTGGCGAGTTGTCGCACAACGCCGTACCGCTCGTCGCCGGAAGGCTACGCTCGATCTGATGGACAGCCCCGTACCTCCCCGTCCTGCGGAACCGCGGCCCCGCCGCCGCGACCGCCACGGCCGTGGCATGCGCGGCCCGATCGCCCCGCCCCAGGTGCCGCTGTCGGTGACCCGCGGCGATGCGTTCGCCGATCTCGTCTACGACTCCCGGGACCGGCTGGAGCGGCACTGGCCGCAGCTGGCGCAGGTCGACTTCCTGGTGCTGGAGGTGCCGGGGTTCGGACCGGACGGCGGGCCGGAGCAGCTCGTGGAGGACGAGGGCGTGCCGCTGGGCCGGGTGCTGCCGGCCGGCGACGGATATCGCGACCGGATCGTGATCTACCGCAGGCCGGTGGAGATCCGGACGAAGGGCCGCGACGAGCGGGCGCTGCTGGTGCACGAGGTCGTCGTCGAGCAGGTCGCCGAGCTGCTGGGGCTGGCGCCGGAGTCGGTGGACCCGCGCTACGGGCAGGAGTGAGCCGGCAGCGCGGGGCCGGGAGGCGCCGGGCCTGACGCGAGGTGCCCGCCGCACCGCGGCGCCCTTGAAGAGCGGTGGCCGGGCGGCGGGCGGGCGCGTCAGCGGGTGAGCAGGGACAGGTCCTGGCCGGCGGTCGGGACGAGCACCGAACCGCGGTCGTCGGGCAGCGGCTGGATGGTGAAGGCGGGCACCCCGCCCTGCGGCAGCGCCAGCGTCCGGGCGGCGTGGACCGGGCCGCTGCCGGACTGCGGCTCGACGGTCAGCGCGTAGGAGCCCTTGAGGCCCGACGGCTGCGGCGGCTGGACGGCGAGAGTGGTGCCGCCCCGGACCGTGTACGTCTTGGTGGCCGCGGTGCCGCCGTCGCTGCCGGCCGACGCGGTGACCTTGACCTTGGCGTCCTTGCCCTTCTCGGGCGCGACCAGGGTCAGCGTGCTGCCCTTGGCGCGGTTGTCGGCGGCGGTGCCGCGCGCCTCGATCGGCCGGGTCGCCGGGATGAAGGCCATCTCCCGCTTGTCGCCCTTGCCGCGGACCACCCGCAGCGCCGCGGTGACCGGCACGCCGGAACCGCCGTCGCTGGGGGTCAGCACCAGCGAGCCGGGCTCGCCCTTGGTGACGTCCTTGAGGTCGACGGTGGCCGTCATCCCGCTCTTGACGTGCAGGCTGTCGAGGCCGGCGGGGGTGATCAGGCCGGTCGGGGTGGCCAGTTGGACCTTGAGGTCGGCGTCGGCGTCGCCGGGGGCGATCGCGACCAGCTGGACGTCGGTGGCGTCGGCCGGGATGCCGGGGAGGACGGCCTCGGGGGCCGGGTCGGCGGCGGGCGGCAGCCAGTCGCCACCGGTGTCGGCGTCGGCGGCCTGGACGGCCGCGCCGATCCGCCCGGAGCGGGCGGTGACATGCAGCGCGGCGCCGTCGGCGGAGCCGCCGGTGAGGGTGGAGAGCAGCACCGGGACGGTGGTGTGCGGCGGCACGGTGATGTCCTCGCCGCCCCCGCTGTCCGTGAGCGAGCCGTCCTTGCCGCGCAGGTCGAGGTCCACGACGGCCGGGACCGGGTCGGGGTTGGTGAGGTGGACGTAGTCGGTGCGACCGGTGGCGGTGCTGACGCCGGGGAACCAGAACTGGGTGTCCGGGGCGGTGCAGCTCAGGCCCTGGAGGCCGCGGCCGGCGCCGGCGGCGATGCTGGTGGTCTGCTGGACGGTCCAGCCGGGGGCCAGCACGCCGTCGGCGGAGCCGGTCAGGGCGGGCGCGTCGGCGCTGTCGGTGCGCGCGGTGACCGGCTTCCCGGCCGCCTGGAGGGGCACCACGGGCTTGCTGTCGGCCGGCGGGACGGTCGTCTGTGCCCCACCGGAGTCCGCCGCGCCGCCCTTCCCCTTGCCCTTGGCGTCCTTCCCGCCCTTGCCGGCCGGGTTGCCGTGGCTGTCGGCGACCGTGCCGGTCGGCAGGAGCTGGGCGGTGCCCTTCTTGGTGTCCGCGCCGGCCGCGGCGCCCGAGGGCGCGAACGCGGTGTAGGTGGTGTCGGCGACCTCCGAGGAGCTGGGCGCCGGACACACCAGCGTGGACCGCTGGACGGGCAGCCGGGAGCCGCCCGCGGGGGCCTTCGTACCGCCCTCGCCGGGGGCCGCGACCGCGGCGACGCCGGTGACCGCGGCCAGCGCGGCGACCGCGGCGGTCAGGGACAGGATGGTGCGCTTCACTGCTGGTCGCTCCCGTCACGGCGCGGCTCGGGGAAGGCGCCGGGGTACGTCGTGCCGTCGTAGGGCTGCGGGTGCTGCGGGTGCTGCGGGTGCTGCGGGTGCTGCGGGTGCTGCTGTTCCGCACCGGCGTCGGGGTAGGCCGGCTGCTGCTGGCCGGCGTAGCCGTACGGGTCGTAGGCGCCCGCCTGGTAGGGGTCGGCCGGGTAGCCGCCGGGCTGGTAGGCGCCCGCCTGGTACGGGTCGGCCGGGGCGTACGGCTGCTGCTGACCGCCGTACTGGCCGGCCTGGTACGGGTCGGCGACCGGGTCCGGGGCGGTCTGCCGGTCCTCGTAGGAGGGCTGCGGCGGGACCGCGGCGTACGGGTCGGCGGCCGGGACCGCGGCGTACGGGTCGGTGTACGGGGCGGCGTCCGGGACCGGCGGGGCGGCCGGGGGCGGCTCTTCGGTGCGGGCGGCCGGGATGTCGGCGGCCGGTGCGGCGGTGCCGGCGGCCTCGGCCTGGGCGCGCAGCCGGCGGGCCCGGCGGCCCTCCCCCGCGACCGGTGCGGCGGCGACGGCGACCTCGGGCGCCTCCTCGGGCAGGTCGTCGTCGACCTCCCGGCGGCTGCCGGGCAGCGCCATCACGACCAGGACCAGCGCGAGCAGGCCCTGGGTCCACAGCCAGAAGGTGTGGCCGAAGGAGCCGTCGTGGCTCAGGTCGAGCCGGCCGCCGTCGGACGGCAGCTGGAAGCCCTGGGCCCAGCCGTCGACGGTGACGGGCTTGAGGGGGGTGCCGTTGAGGGAGGCGTGCCAGCCGTCGTCGGCGGCGTCGGCGATCCGCAGGACGCGACCGGCGGGTCCCGCGGGCACCTTGGCGGTGTGCGCCTGGACCGGTCCGGCCGGTACGGGGACGGGGGCGACGGCGTCGCCGGCGGCGGTGCCCTCCTTGGTCTGGCCGGGCACGATCGCGATCCGCGAGACGCGCTGGTCGACCCGCCACAGGGCGCTGCCGTCCTCCTGGCTGAGCCGGGTCAGGCCGGGCGTGGCGTCCAGGACGCGGCCCATCTCGCGCGGGGCGCCCTTGCGGACCAGGATGTAGCGGATCGCGTAGCCGCCGAGCCGGTCGGTCTGGTCGGCGCCGGAGCCGGCGACGAGGTGGGCGACGACGCCGTCCAGGCGGGCGTCCGGGCCGGCCTCGGCGGCCAGGTCGGCGTCCCCGAGCCGGGCTCCGGAGCCGCGCACGAGGGAGTAGTCGACGTGGCCGGGGGTGCCGTCCAGGACGAGGGTGCGGGCCCGGTCGGTGGTGGTGGACTCCTCGGCGACGAACGCCGGGACCTGGGTGGCGTCCCGCCGCTGCAACGGGCCGTCGGCACCGGTGATCATCCAGCTGGCGGCCGCGTAGAGCGGGGCGAGCAGGCAGGCCACCCCGATCAGCGCGGCGGCCGGCTGCTTCCAGCCGAAGCCGAGCGCGGTCATCCGGGTGCGGATGCCCTCGGCGCCGACCGCGGCCGCGCACAGCAGCGCCAGACCGTAGACGAGCGCGGCCGGGCCGGTCCAGCCGGAGCCGTTGCCGAGCGCCGCGCACAGCAGCCCGGTCAGGGCCACCGCCCAGGCGGTGCGGATCGCGGTCTGCCGCTCGTCGCGCAGGGTCGCGCCGAGGGCGGCCAGCACGATGCCGAGCAGCAGCACGCCGCCGACGGCCTTGGGGCCGCCGGGGCTGATCCCGACGAGGTCGAGGACGGAGGCGGAGCCGGCGCCGTAGTCGAGGCCCGCTTCGCGGAAGAACTGCGCCGGGTGCGAGAGCAGCGACAGCGACCAGGGCGCCAGCACCACCAACGGGGCGAGCGCCACGGCCAGGAAGCGCAGCAGGTAGGGCACCAGGAGCCCGCGGTTCCCGTCCAGGGCCCGCAGCACCAGCAGCACCACGCCGAGCAGGACCGCGATCGGCCAGACGATCGGGGTGAACGCGGCGGTGACGGTGACCAGCAGCGCGTACGCCCAGGCGGCGCGCCAGCTGGGCCGGGTGCCGGCGGAGAGCCGCAGTCCGCCGGCGGCGACCGCGGCGCGGGCCATCAGCGGCAGCAGCACGGCCAGGACGGCGGTGCCCAGGCGGCCGCCGGCGAGCGCGCCGGTGGCGGCGGGCAGGAAGGCGTAGGCGATGCTGCCCCAGGCCCGCAGCAGCCGGGAGGCGACCAGCGGGCGGGAGGCGAAGTAGGCGGTGAGGCCGGCCAGTGGGACCGAGCAGACCAGCAGCAGGGTCAGGGTGAAGCCGGTGCTGCCCAGGAAGAGCGTGGAGAGCGCGGCGAGCACGGCCAGGTAGGGCGGTGCGGAGGCGGTGGTGCCGACGCCGACCGGGTGCCAGCCGTCGACGTACGACGACCACAGGGCGCCGAGGCCGCCGGGCGCGGGCAGCAGCGCGCCGCCGACGAGCGAGCCGCTGCCGAGCAGCTCGCGGCAGGCGGTCAGCGAGACGACCAGCAGCAGGAGGAAGAGCATCGGCGCGGGCCGGCGGGCGATCCGCTTGAGCCGCGCGAACTGCTCGATCTCCAGGTAGTCGGCGTCGTCCCCGCCGGGCCCGGACTCGACGGCGCCGTGCCGGCCGGCGGAGGCGACGTCGGGGGCGGCCCGGCCGGCGAGGTTGCCGGCGATCTGTTCGGCGGTGGCGCGGACGGTGGCGCCGGGCGGCGGGAAGAGCGACCGCAGTTCGCCGGCGTCGACCGCCGGTTTCCCGCGCCGTTTGCGGGCGGCGAGGATCTTCCCCGGCCGCAGCAACGTGCCGAAGAGGCCGGCGAGTTCGTCCAGTGCCTGCCCGGGGACCTTGCCGACGAGGTAGGCGACGACCCGCAGCAGCGTGCCGACCAGCAGCCGCACCAGGGTGTACGGGACCAGCGCGCCGCGGGTGTTGGCGAGCAGGGTGTAGACGGCACCGGCCTTGTCGACGCGGTGCGGAGTGACACCGCGCAGCGCGAAGCGCTTCGACGAGGGGTGGCGGTCGGACGACGGGCGGGCGACGCTGCGGCCGACGCAGTCGATCGGCCGGCGCTCGCGGGCCGCGGCCTCGGCGTGCCGCAGCACGGCGTCGGGGGCGACCAGGACCTGGTGGCCGGCGGCCTGGGCGCGCCAGCACAGGTCGACGTCGTCACGCATCAGCGGCAGCCGGCGGTCGAAGCCGCCCAACTGCTCGTAGACGTCGCGGCGGATGAGCATGCCGGCGGTGGAGACGGACAGCACGGGGCGGACCTGGTCGTGCTGGCCCTGGTCCTGTTCGCGGCGGTCCAGGCCGGTCCAACGGCGGCCGCTGCGGGCGATGCTGACGCCGGCTTCGAGCAGCTGCCGGCGGTCGTACCAGCTGCGCAGCTTGGGGCCGACGATGACGGCGGACGGGCTGGCGTCGGCGACCCGCAGCAGTTCGGCGAGGGCGTCGGGGGCGGGCGCGCAGTCGTCGTGCAGCAGCCACAGCCACTGGACCGGCTCCCCGTGCGGGAGTTCCGGCATGTCGTAGGCGTCGTCGCGCCAGGTGCGGCTGACCGGGTCCCAGCCGCTGGGGCGGCGCAGGTAGGGCAGCTCGTCGGGGCCGAGGGCGGGGGCGGTGCGGACGGCCTCCTCGACGGCGGTGCCGAACCCGGAGCGGCGGGCGAGGTGGAGCACGCGGTCGTCGCCGATCGCCTCGGCCAGCAGCCGGGCGGAGTCGTCCGCGCTACCGGTGTCGGCGCCGATGACGTTCTGCACCGGGCGCTCCTGGCCGAGCAGTCCGGCGAGCGCATCGGGCAGCCAGCGGCCGCCGTCGTGCGAGACGATCACGGCGGTGACGACGTGCCGCGGGAACTCTGGTGTGGCGGCTGCATAGGGGGCGGCCTGGGCCGCCGACTGGCTGTGCAAGGACATCGAGGTACGGGCCCTCCGGACCCGGGAGTCCGGGGCCCTGGGCGAAGTCGCTGAAAGGCCCCCGCCCCCGGAAGACACTGCGACGGACTACGAGGGACACGCGCACCCCGCTCCGGCGGCGCGGGCGTGTCTCGGACGGGCCCCCACACTAATGGTTCGCGACGGAGCACCGATCGTCTCCATAGACAGCAAACCGCCTCCGGCGGACTGAGCGCGGGAGGCGGTGCGTTCGCTATAGGGGGATATGGGGAGTTGGGGAGGTGCGGCGGTGTGGTCGACACGGCCGCGGACTGCCGGTGCGGGGGGCTTGACGGTCACGGTCAGACGGCGGCCTTCTTCAGGCGGCGGCGCTCGCGCTCGGACAGACCGCCCCAGATACCGAAGCGTTCGTCGTTGGCGAGGGCGTACTCGAGGCACTCGGACCGGACTTCGCAGGCGAGGCAGACCTTCTTGGCCTCGCGGGTGGAGCCACCCTTCTCCGGGAAGAAGGACTCGGGGTCGGTCTGGGCGCACAGTGCGCGCTCCTGCCAGCCGAGCTCCTCGTCCGCCTCCTCGACCAGCAATTCCTGGAACAGCTCGGTCATGTGCGCCCCTCGTCTGTCTTTACGTCCCCGTGATCAAGCCGTGATCGAATTCGGCTGAACGACACGAGTGAAATTACAAGTGTGCTGATCCGGGCCAGTCAAGCCGAGATCTGCTATTGGGCCTCTTATTCACTCTGCGGAACCAAGCCTATGCGGAAAGTGTTCAAATCATCCAAAACCAGGACACTTCCCAGGGCGGTCGGCCCTCGGCTTCTTTCTCGCCGAGTGAGACGTCGACGGACGCCCCGTCCGTTGCACTTCCGGGCGACGGAGCGGGGAAGATCACAGCCGGATCACAGGAGCGCAACGGCGGCCGCGGCACGGTCGCTGGTCCGCTTCTCCTCGCCGGGATCTGCACAAACCTTTCTCCGAACGGAGTAACCGGAAGAGGTGAACGGTGTCCGCCTTCCTGGACCCCGTTTGACAGCGGACCGCCGCCCCGTGTCTCCTTGTCCGCATGCCAGCGACCTCCGCGCACCGACTGACCCGTTCCTACGGGTCGCTCTGCGCCGTGCAGGCCCGCTGTCGCTGTTCCAGCTGTCGTAGCCACTGAGCTCCAGCCCGCCGCGCTCGCACCATCCCGCCGGCGCACCCGCTCCATCGCGACCACCGCACCGCGCCCCCACAAGGAACGGCGCGCGCCGTGCCGCACCCTTCCGCGCCCCGCTTCCGCTGGGCCCCCGCGCGCCACCCCGCACTCCGCCGAGGAACCCGTCCATGAACAGCGACGTCCAGATCGCCGGCGACCCGCTCGCCCTCCCCCACCTGCTGCCGCCCGTCCCCGCCCACCCCACCACCGTCGCCGGCTTCGCGGGCCTGGCCCGCTCGATCGCCGCCGACCGCGCCGCCTGGGCCCCGCTGGTCCGCTACGACGCCACCACCCGCTGGTACCACCGGCTGCGCACGGTTCCCCAAGCTCTCGACTCCGTTCGGGCGGGGGGACCCCCGTCCGCGGGGGAGACCCCCATCGGCTACGAGGTGTGGCTGCTGAGCTGGCTGCCCGGGCAGGGCAGCGGCCGGCACGACCACGGCCCGTCCTCGGGCGTACTGACCCTCCTGGAAGGCGAGTTGACCGAGCACGCGCCGGGCGGACCGCGCCGTCTGACCGCCGGCACCCAGCGGGTCTTCGCCCCCGGCTACGTCCACGAGGTCGTCAATGACGCGCTGACGCCGGCCGTCAGCCTGCACGTCTACTTCCCCGGGCTGACCGAGATGCCGATGCGGCCGCGGGCCGGCCTCCGCTCCGCCGGAGAGGTCCCCGGCGCACCGGACGCCGCCCAGGAGCCGGCGGCCAACTGACGCCCCGCGCCCCGCGATCCGCCCGCCACCGCGCATCGTCCGGCAGCCCGCCCGTCGTCCGGCCACCGCCCTCATGGGCTCGGCCCGCGGCTGACAGACTGAGGGACATGCGCATTGTGGTTCTGGCCGGCGGTATCGGCGGCGCCCGCTTCCTGCGGGGACTGAAGGCAGCGGCTCCGGAAGCGGACATCACCGTCATCGGCAACACCGGTGACGACATCCACCTGTTCGGGCTGAAGGTGTGTCCCGACCTCGACACCGTGATGTACACGCTCGGCGGCGGCATCAACGAGGAGCAGGGCTGGGGACGGACGGACGAGACGTTCCGGGTGAAGGAGGAGCTGGCCGCGTACGGCGTCGGACCGGAGTGGTTCGGGCTGGGCGACCGGGACTTCGCCACCCACATCGTGCGGACCCAGATGCTGGGCGCCGGCTATCCGCTGAGCGCCGTCACCGAGGCGCTGTGCGACCGCTGGCAGCCCGGCGTGCGGCTGCTGCCGATGTCCGACGACCGCGTCGAGACCCATGTGGCGATCGAGGGCGAGGACGGCGAGCGCAAGGCGGTGCACTTCCAGGAGTACTGGGTGCGGATGCGGGCCTCGGTGCCGGCGCTGGCCGTGGTGCCGGTCGGCGCCGAGCAGGCCAAGCCGGCGCCCGGGGTGCTGGAGGCCCTCGCCGCGGCCGACGTGATCCTCTTCCCGCCGTCCAACCCGGTCGTCAGCGTCGGCACGATCCTGGCCGTGCCCGGCATCCGGGAGGCCGTCGCGAAGGCCGCGGCGCCGGTGGTCGGGCTGTCGCCGATCGTCGGGGACGCGCCGGTGCGCGGGATGGCCGACAAGGTGCTGGAGGCGGTCGGGGTGGAGTCCACCGCGGCGGCGGTGGCCAAGCACTACGGCGGAGCGGAGCGACGTCCTGCGGAGGGCGGGGCAGGGCTGCTGGACGGGTGGCTGGTGGACGACGTGGACGCGGGGGCGGTGGCCGACGTCGAGGCGGCGGGCATCCGCTGCCGGGCGGTGCCGCTGATGATGACGGACCTGGACGCGACCGCCGCGATGGCCCGCGAGGCGCTGGCGCTCGCCGCGGAGGTGCGGGCATGACCGGGGCGGCTGCGGAGCCCGGGTACCGGGTGTGGGCGCTGCCGGGCATCCCCGAGGTGCGGCCGGGCGACGACCTCGTCAAGCTGATCGCCGCGGCGGCGACCGCCGAGGGCGCGACTGCCCTGGCCGACGGCGACGTGCTGGTGGTCACCTCGAAGATCGTCAGCAAGGCCGAGGGGCGGATCCTTGAGGCCGCCGACCGCGAGGCGGCGATCGACGCCGAGACGGTGCGGGTGGTCGCCCGCCGCGGCACCCTGCGGATCGTGGAGAACCCCCAGGGCCTGGTGATGGCCGCGGCCGGCGTGGACGCCTCCAACACCCCTTCCGGAACGGTGCTGTTGCTGCCCGAGGACTCGGACGCCTCGGCCCGCGCGCTGCGGACCGGACTGCGCGAGACGCTCGGGGTGAACGTCGGCGTGCTCATCAGCGACACCTTCGGGCGGCCCTGGCGGAGCGGTCTGACCGACGTCGCCATCGGGGCGGCCGGGGTGCGGGTGCTGGACGACCTGCGCGGCGGCACCGACGCGCACGGCAACCCGCTCAGCGCCACCATCATCGCCACCGCGGACGAACTGACCGCCGCCGGCGACCTGGTGAAGGGCAAGGCGACCGCGCTGCCGGTGGCGGTGGTGCGCGGACTGCCGCACGTCGTGCGGGAGGCGGACGCGGAGACGGAGGCGGACACCGGCGCCGTTCCGGGCGAGGACGGGGACGGGGACGAGGGCGATCCCGGGGCCCGGGCGCTGGTGCGGGACGCCGCGAGCGACATGTTCCGGCTGGGCACCTCCGAGGCCGTACGGGAGGCGGTGACGCTGCGCCGCACGGTCCGGGAGTTCACCGACGCCCCGGTGGATCCGGGCGCGGTGCGGCGTGCGGTGGCGGCGGCGGTGACCGCGCCGGCGCCGCACCACACCACGCCGTGGCGGTTCGTCCTGCTGGAGTCGGCGGAGTCCCGGACCCGGTTGCTGGACGCGATGCGGGACGCCTGGGTGGCCGATCTGCGCGCGGACGGGAAGTCGGAGGAGTCCATCGCCAAGCGGGTGCGGCGCGGCGACGTGCTGCGCAACGCGCCGTACCTGGCGGTGCCGTGCATGGTGCTGGACGGGGCGCACGCCTATCCGGACGCGCGGCGCGGTGCCGCCGAACGCGAGATGTTCGTCGTCGCCCACGGCGCGGGCATCCAGAACTTCCTGGTGGCGCTGGCCGGCGAGCGGCTGGGGTCGGCGTGGATCTCCTCGACGATGTTCTGCCGGGACGTGGTCCGGGAGGTGCTGGAACTGCCGGCGGAGTGGGAGCCGATGGGGGCGGTGGCCATCGGAACCCCGGCCTCCGCGCCGGGCGCCCGGCCGCCCCGGCCGGCCGACGACTTCCTCGTCGTCCGCTGAGGTTCTTCGCCGTCCGAGGGGGTTTCCTCGCCGTCGCGGGGATCTCCTCGCCGTCGAGGGGGTTTCCTCGTCGGACGCCGGGGCCGCGGTCTCGTTCCGCGGCCCCGGCGAGGCCGGTGAGCCGGAGAGCTCGGTGAGGCCGGTGAGCCCGCCGCGTCCGGTCTGTCCGGTGACGGGTCGTCACGGCGGCGTCGGCCGGGGTCACAGCCGGGCGATGTCGCCCACCGGGAAGCGCGGGGCGCGGCGCGGCGGGACCAGGCCGGAGAGCAGGATCAGCCGGGCTGCGCGGTGCCGCTGGCCCTCGTAGGGCGCGAGGAGCTCCAGCATCTCCTCGTCGGTCGAGCCGCGGCGGCCGGTGAGCGCATAGCCGATGATGTTCGGCAGGTGCAGGTCGCCGACGGTGATCGCGTCGGCGGCGCCCTGGGCGCGCTGGAGGGTCTCGGCGGCCGTCCAGGGGCCGATGCCCGGTATCGCCGTCAGCCGGCGGATCGCGTCGGGGAGGTCCATCCGCGCGGCCTCCTCCATACGGGCCGCGACCCGCACCGCGCGCACGATCGCCGACGACCGCTTGGCGTCGACGCCCGCGCGGTGCCACTCCCAGGACGGGATCAGCGCCCAGCCGCGCGGGTCGGGCATCACCCGCAGCCGGTCCCAGGGGCCGGGGGCGGGCGTGCCGTGCCGCTGGAGCAGCAGCCGCCAGGCGCGGTACGCCTCGTCGCTGGTGACCTTCTGCTCCAGGACCGACGGGATCAGCGACTCCAGGACCAGGCCGGTGCGGGCGAGCCGGACGCCGGGGTGGCGGCGGCGCGCCTCGTGGACGACGCGGTGCCGGGGGGTCAGCTCCTCCGGGTCGTCGCCCTCCCCCAGCAGCGCCGGCAGATGCTCCAGCAGCCACTGCGCGCCCGGGCCCCAGGCCGTCGCCGCGACCGCGCCCTCGGCGGGGCGGGCGGCCAGGCGCAGCGTGCCGGGGCCGGCGGGCGTGCGGCAGGCGCGCCAGATCTCGTCGCCGCGGACCGCGAACGCGGGGTCGCCGGGGCCCCGGCGCAGCACCCCGAGGGTGCGGTGCAGGTCGTACGGGCCGGGCGGGACCCAGGTGCGGGCGGGCATGCCGCCAGGTTAGGCGATCGGGGCGGGCCCGGGCCGGGGCCTGTGGACAGCGCGGGGGCGGGCCGTGCGCGGGGCTCTCAGGCGGTGCGGGCCGGGGCGGCGGTCACTGGTCGGAGGAGAAGCGGACCGAGCCGGGCGGGATCTCTGCGCCGCACCAGATGCGGATGCCGCCGCGCAGCTCGTTGTCGGCGCCGATCACCGCGCCGTCGCCGATCACCGCGCCGTCCAGGACGGTACGGGCCCCGATCCGGGCCCCGGCGCCGATCAGCGAGTCGTTGACCCGGGCGCCCTCGTCGATCACCGCACCGTCCAGCACCGCGCTGCCGTCCACCCGGGCGCCGGCCCCGACCCGGGCCGCGGGGCCGACGACGGTGCCGCCGGTCAGCTTGGCGTCCGGGGCGACCTCGGCGCCCGCCAGGACCAGGCGGTCGCCGCAGCGGCCGGGGACCGCCGGGGACGGGGCGCGGCCCAGGACCAGGTCGGCGGAGCCGCGGACGAACGCCTGCGGGGTGCCCAGGTCGAGCCAGTAGGTGGAGTCGACCATGCCCTGGAGGTGGGCGCCGTCGGCGAGGAGGCCGGGGAAGGTCTCGCGCTCGACGGAGACCGGGCGGCCGGTGGGGATGGTGTCGATGACCGACCGGTTGAAGACGTAGGCACCGGCGTTGATCTGGTCGGTGACGATCTCCTCGGGGGTCTGCGGCTTCTCCAGGAAGGCGGTGACCCGGCCGGTGTCGTCGGTGGGGACGAGCCCGAAGGCGCGCGGGTCCTCGACCCGGGTGAGGTGCAGGGAGACATCGGCGCCGCTGGTGCGGTGGGTGTCGACCAGGGCACGGATGTCGAGGCCGGTGAGGATGTCGCCGTTGAAGATCAGCACCGGCTCGTCGGGGGCCGAGTGCAGCCGCGAGGCGACGTTGCGGATGGCGCCGCCGGTGCCCAGGGGCTCCACCTCGGTGACGTACTCCAGGTGGAGGCCGAGCGCGGAGCCGTCGCCGAAGTACGGCTCGAAGACCTCGGCGAGGTAGGACGTGGCCATGACGACGTGCTCGACGCCGGCGGCGCGGGCGCGGGCCAGCTGGTGGGTGAGGAAGGGCACGCCGGCCGCCGGGACCATGGGCTTGGGCGTGTGCACCGTCAGCGGGCGCAGCCGGGTGCCCTTGCCGCCGACCAGGAGGATCGCTTCAGTCACTCTGTCCTCAGTTCGCTTCTCCGCCCCTGCGCCACGGCAGTGCGGCATTCGTCGTCGAGCGCGGCCCGGAGGCTGCACGTGCGACGCTCACGTTCGTCTTCTCTGCTTCCTGGTGGGGTCGGCCGGTGGGCGGACCAGTGTAGGCAGACGGACCACCGGCCGCCCTCGGCGGGACGCGGGGGCGGGAGCCGGTGACGGGGCTGGTAGAGGGGACATGGCGATCCGTAGGACGGCGCGGGGCGGCGATCGGTTCAATCCCGTGGATGACGGCGAAGTGACCGGTGGGTGACAAGTTTCACGGCGGTCCGCCCGCCGGCGGCCGGACCGTCAGTTCCCGGCCGGTCAGCGGCCCTGGAGGCGCGCCGCGGTCTGCCGGACCGCCGGCAGGTCGGCATAGAGCAGGGCGCCGGGGCACTCGGTCTTGACGCCGTCGCGGTGGCCGGAGATGACGCGCTGTCGGACGACCGTGCCCTTGGGGTAGCGGTCGCCGCCGGTGGACGTCATCGAGGCCCGGCCCAGCGGATCGGCGCCGTGCAGCCCGAGCTTCCAGGCCGTCAGCCGGGCCAGCGCCGTGACGGCGGCCCTGGGGGGTGCCGTCTCCTCGAAGGTCCCCAGGAGGGCGATGCCGGTGCTGTCGTTGTTGAAGCCGAGGGTGTGCGCGCCGAGCACCGGTTTGGCGACGCCGCCGGCGCGGCCCTCGTAGACGGTGCCGCACCGGTCGATCAGGAAGTTGTAGCCGATGTCGCGCCAGTGGCTGCTCAGGACGTGGAAGCGGTACATGGCGCGGATCACCGAAGGGGCCTCGGCGCAGGTGTAGTTGTTGCCGGTGCCGCTGTGGTGGACGAAGGCGGCGCGGACGGTGCGGGTGTAGGCGAAGCGGGCCTCGCGGAGCATCTCGTCAGCGCCCCAGCCGGCCCGGGTGACGATGCGGGGGCGGGCGCCGATGTGCGCCGGCCCGGCGGGGTCGGTCCCGCCGACGGCGGCGAGGTCGGCCCGGGCGGCGATCTCGTCCGCGGCGGGGATCTCGGTGGCGCCCAGGGGGGCCAGGGGCGCGTTGGCGGCGGAGCTGGCCACGGCCTCGGGGCCGGTGGGCGGTGCGCCGCGCAGGGCGGGGGTGTCGGGTCCGGGGTCGACGAGTTCGAGCCGCAGGCCGTGCGGCAGGACGCCGACGGCGCGGGTGGCGGGGGACGCGGCGTCAACCCCGCCCGTGGGACCGGGGGTTGTGCCGGGGGTGAGGGTGAGGCGCAGTTGGACGGCGTCGCTGGCGCCGACCCACAGGGGCGCGGTGCTGCCGCGTGCGGTGCCGCCGCGGCCCTCCCCGGCGCCCGGGTCGGGGGCGTCCTCGCCGGCGGTCGCCAGGTTCTGCCAGCCGGACCACCGGCCGCTGCCGCGGGCCCGGGTGCGGACCTCGGCCCGGCCGGGCAGCGGCGTCGCGGCGTCGTCCCAGACGACGCCGACGAGGGAGAACGGGCGGCGGGTGCCGCTCGACACCTCGCGGACGGTGGGCCCGTGCGGGGCGGCGGCGCGCCGGCCCAGGCCGTCCAGCGGGAGGGACTGGGTGGCGCCCGGCAGGTCGCCGGTGCGGGCCGCGCCGGACCCGGCGGCTGCCTCTGCGGGGCGTACGAGGGCCGGTCCGGGGGGCAGGGCGAGGGCGGCCGTGCACGCGGCGCCGAGGCAGGTCGCGAGGAAGGGGCGCATGGGAAATCCTGGGCACGGCCGGGAGCCGCCCGCCATCGCTGGTCTGACGGGCCATCGGCCGATCCGGTGCCGGCCGGAGCGCTCCCGACTGACCGTCAGCGGGCGCCGCGCGTACGCTGGCCGCGATGAACGCCACCGATCGCACCCCTGCCGACCTGCTGGGTTCCGCGCTGGCCGCGGACCCGGGCCGCCCGCTGGTCACCTTCTACGACGACGCCACCGGCGAGCGGGTCGAACTGTCCGTCGCGACCTTCGCCAATTGGGTGGCGAAGACCGCCAACTACCTCCAGGGCGATCTGGCCGCCGAGCCCGGCGACCGGCTCGCGCTGCTGCTGCCCGCGCACTGGCAGACCGCCGTGTGGCTGCTGGCCTGCGCGTCGGTGGGCGTGGTCGCGGACGTGGGGGGTGATCCGGGCGCGGCCGATCTGGTCGTCAGCGGTCCGGACACCCTCGATGCGGCGCGGGCCTGTTCCGGGGAGCGGGTGGCGCTGGCGATGCGCCCGCTGGGCGGCCGGTTCCCGCAGCCGCCGGCCGGCTTCGCGGACTACGCGGTGGAGGTGCCGGGCCAGGGCGACCGGTTCGCGCCGTTCGTACCGGTGGATCCGGGGGCGCCGGCGCTGGTGGTCGGCGGCGAGGAGCTGACCGGTGCCGGGATCGTGGAGCGGGCGCTGGCCGACGCCGCGGCGGCGGGGCTGCCGGCGGTGCCCCGGGTGCTGTCGGGGCTGGCGTACGACACCTGGCAGGGCCTGTCGATCGGGCTGTACGCACCGCTGGCGGCGGGCGGCTCGGTGGTGCTCTGCCGCCACCTTGAGCAGCTGGGCGACGAGGCGCTGGCGGCCCGCCGGGACACGGAGAAGGTCACCTTCACCGCGCCGCGGTCCTAGAGCCGGTCGTCCCGGTCGTCACCTTCCGGTGGGCGCCGCGGGCGGGAAGGCGCTCCGGGCGGCCGCTCCCCCGTCCGGCGGACCGGGATTCCCGCCGGACGGGCCGGTCCGCCCGGCGGGGGCCATGCTCGGGGTACGTACGCGCTGTGTGTACGGACTCCCCGGCGCGGGGTCCGGCGGTTTCCTCCCCGGCGGTGCCCGGCGCGGGGGCGTGTGCCGCCGACGCCGCGAGGGAGACGCCCACGTGTCCGAGAGCCCCGACACCCCACCCGCACGCCGGCGCCGCTTTCGGGGCGGCGGGCGCGGGGCGCCGGGCGGCGGGCGGCCGGCGCGGTTCCCCGGGTGGCCCGAGCGGCCGGCCGGGCGGCGCGCGGCGGACCGGCCGGGACCGGCGCGCGCCCCGGCGCCGCGGCGCCACCGCTGGCTGCGCGCCGCGGTGCTGGCGCTGACCGTCGCGGTACTGGCCTCGGCCGGGCTGGGTTGGGCCGTCTGGACCCGGCTGAACGGCAACATCCATGCTGACAGCGCGACGGAGCGGGAGCTGGAGAAGTACGAGTCCGAGCGGCCGCCGGCGGGCCCGAAGAACGCGCTGAACATCCTGTTGATCGGCTCCGACAACCGGGCCGGCGAGAACGGGGAGTACGGGACGGACACCGGCACCCAGCGCTCGGACACCACGATCCTGCTGCACCTGGCGGCCGACCGGAAGCGCGCCACCGCGGTCAGCGTCCCGCGCGACCTGATGGTGCAGGTGCCGCACTGCCGGCGCGCCGACGGGACGGAGGCGGCGCCGCAGGTGGCGCAGTTCAACGGGGCGTTCGCGGTCGGCGGGGCGGCCTGTTCGATCCGCACGATGGAGAAACTGACCCGTATCCGGATCGACCACCACGTCATCATCGACTTCACCGGGTTCAAGCACATGGTGGACGCGGTGCACGGCGTCCGGATGTGCCTGGCCGCGCCGATCAGGGACGAGGAGGCGCACGTCTCGCTGCCGGCCGGCCGGCAGACGTTGGACGGTGAGGCGGCGCTCGGATATGTGCGGGCCCGCAAGAGCCTGGGCAATGGCAGTGACACCCAGCGGATGGCCCGCCAACAGCAGTTCCTCGGTGCGCTGGTGAAGAAAGTGCAAAGCAATGGTGTGCTGCTCAATCCGACCCGGTTGTATCCGGTGATGGATGCCGCGACGAGTTCGCTGACGACCGATGCCGGACTCGCTTCGCTCCGGGGGTTGTATGAATTGGTCCGGAGTATGCGCAGCATTCCCTCGTCGCATGTGCAGTTCCTGACCGTGCCCCGCACCGCGTACCGCGACGACCCCAATCGCGATGAACTGGTGCAGCCGGATGCGGACCGCCTTTTCGCGCGGTTGCGCAAGGATCGGCCGGTGACGGTGGTGCCGCAGCGGCCCGCCCGGGCGACGGACGGCAGGCCGGCCCATTCCCGCCGCGGCGGAAGACCGGCGCCCGCGGCGAGTTCGCCGTCGTCCTTTCCCGGGAGCACCGCGGAACGCGGCGTCTGCGAATAACGACGCCGTTCTCCGGCGCCGGGGCGAAGGGAATGGGCGGATTGCCCACTTGTAGGGACGTGGAATGTGTCACGGGCGTCGCTCGGCGCTGAACTTGGCGGATAGTGTGAGCGATCCGGTCCGCCCGACCAGCTGGCCGATGATCGTTGACCGCGTATCGAATGACCAAGTACCGAACCACGTATCTCAGGATCGACCGAGCGCCTTAGGGGATGGCGCCGCGTGGTACCGACGGAGGACTCAAGGCACCGTGGACGCGCAAGGCCGTGGGCAGGCGGGCGACGACAACGTCGACCCCGCCGATCAGTGGGTGTTCGATCCGAACACCGGCAACTACGAGTTGCGGCTCGACCCGTCGGGTCGGGGCCCGGCTCGGCCCGCCGACCGCAAGGCGCCCGGCAGACGTGCCGCGAGGGGCCCGGGCGGCGAGGACACCGACACCCGTCCGCTGCCGGTCCAGCGGTCCGGCAAGAAGGCCGACGACGACGCGGAGGCCCCGGCCGGCGGGCGGGCGGCGCGGCGCGCGGCGGGCCGGTCCAGGAGCGCGGCGGCCGCGCCGGCCGCCGGCCGCCGGCGGACCAAGCCGAAGAAGTCGGTGAAGCGGAAGGTCCTGTACTGGACGGCCGGGGTGGTGGGGTTCGTCCTCGTCGCCGGCTGCGGGACCGCGTTCGTCATCTACCAGCAGCTCGACGGCAACATCAAGAAGGTCGACGTCGGTGAGGAGAACTCCGCGGTCACCGACGGCCCGGTGAACCTCCTGGTCATCGGCACCGACGCGCGCACCGGCAAGGGCGACAGCCACTACGGCGACTCCGGCAGCCTGGGGCACGCGGACACCACGATCCTGATCCACGTCTCCAAGGACCGGTCCAACGCCGCGGCGCTGAGCATCCCGCGGGACCTGATCACCGACGTCCCGGACTGCCCGACGAAGCAGCCGGACGGCTCGACCAAGGTCATCCCGGGCGAGCGGAACGTACGGTTCAACATAAGCCTGGGTCAGGAGGGCCGGGACCCGGGCTGCACCTGGCGCACCGTGGAGAAGCTGACCGGGCTGCAGGTCAACCACTTCATGATGGCGGACTTCAACGCCGTCAAGGACCTGTCCACCGCGGTGGACGGCGTCGAGGTGTGCGCGGGCAAGGACATAGACGACCCCAAGTCGCACCTGAAGCTGACGGCCGGTCGGCACGTGGTCAAGGGCGAGCAGGCGCTGGCGTTCGTACGGACCCGGCACGCGGTGGGCACCGGCAGCGATCTGAGCCGGATTCAGTTGCAGCAGCAGTTCGTCGGGTCGCTGATCCGGAAGCTGAAGTCGAGTGCGTTCAGCAGCCCGGGCAAGCTGCTGGACGTGGCGCAGGCGGCGACCAAGGCGCTGACCGTGGACACCGGCATCGGCAGCGCGTCGAAGCTGATGGACTTCGGCAACGACCTGAAGAAGGTGAACCTCGACAAGATCACCTTCGCCACCGTTCCGGTGCTGGACAACCCGCGGGACAAGGCGACCGTGATACTCGACACGGCCAAGGCCGACCCGCTGTTCAAGATGGTGCAGCAGGACCACCCGCTGGCCAAGGGGGCCGGGAAGGGCGGCGGCAAGAAGAGCGCGGCGCCGGTGCGCAAGGCGCCGCCGGAGCGGGTCCGGGTCGATGTCACCAACGGGGGCGGGCCGATCGGCGCGGCCCAGGAGACCGTGGACTGGATGCAGAACTCCAAGGGCGCGCGGCTGTCCACCAACGCCGGCAACGCCCCGGAGAAGCTGGCCACGACCCGGCTGGAATACGCGCCCAACCAGGCCGATCAGGCCGCCGCGCTGGCCGAGTGGATGGGGCTGCCCAAGAGTGCGCTGACGAAGACCTCGGTGGACGCCGGTCCGCGGGTCCCGATGAAGCTGGTGCTGGGCAAGGACTTCACGGCGCCGGGTTCGCCGATCGAGGCGCCGACCGAAACCCCGGCGGGGGTTCAGCACGTCAGTGCAGATGACAAGAACATCTGCGCGAAGTAGTCCGGTGGCCCACGGCGGGCCGCCGGTCGCATCGGAACACACACGGGGGAATGCCGAATGCCGCACAGCGGTGTACGGGACGAGGGGAAGAACGGGGAGCCGGCGCCCCAGCCGCTGGGCTGGGCCGGCGGCGGCTACGAGGACAAGGGGCTGCCGCCGGACGCGCCCGGCTGGGAATCGGACGGGGATTCCGGCGAGGGCGGGGGTCCGCCCGGCGGGCGCCGGCGCGGCGGCCGCCGGGTGCTGCGCTGGACGGCGCTCGGCCTGGGCCTGCTCCTGGTGGCCGGCGCCACCGGCGGCTACCTCTACTACCAGCACCTGAACGCCAACCTCCGCAAGGAGGCGCTGGATCTGGGCCCGGGCGGGCTGAAGAAGCCCGAGCCCAACGCGTTCGGGCAGACGCCGCTGAACATCCTGCTGGTGGGGTCGGACGGCCGGAACACCGAGAAGGACGTCGAGTTGGGCGGGGCGCGGCAGGACGCGGACCGCAAACCGCTGGCGGACGTCCAGATGCTGGTGCACGTCAGCGCCGACCGCAGCAGCATGTCGGTGGTCTCCATACCGCGGGACACCCGGGTGGCCATCCCGGAGTGCACCGACCCCGAGGACGGCCACGTCTATCCGCAGACCACCGCCGCCATCAACCAGTCGCTCCAGCACGGTGGTCCGGGCTGCACCGTCGCCACCTGGAAGGCGCTGACCGGCGTCTACATCGACCACTTCATGATGGTCGACTTCGCCGGCGTGGTGGACATGGCCGACGCGGTCGGCGGGGTGCCGGTCTGCGTCGACCGGAACGTCTACTCGCACGACAGCAGGGGCCACGGCAGCGGGCTGCGGCTGACCAAGGGCACCCACGCCGTCCAGGGCGTCCAGGCGCTCCAGTGGCTGCGCACCCGCTACGGCTTCGAGGACAACACCGACATCGGCCGGGCGCGGGCCCAGCACATGTACATGAACTCGATGATCCGCCAGCTCAAGCAGGGCACCAAGCTCACCGACCCGGTGCAGCTGCGGGACCTGGCGGAGGCGGCGACCAGCGCGCTCACCGTCGACGAGGGGCTGGGCTCGGTCAAGAAGCTCTACGACCTGGGCGGCGACCTCCAGCGGGTGCCGACCCGGCGCATCACGATGGTCACCATGCCCTGGCAGTACGGGCCCGGGGAGCGGTACGTCCTCCCCAAGCCCGGCGACGCGGAGTCGGTCTTCGCGATGCTGCGGAAGGACGTCGCGCTGGACGGCAAGGACGCCAAGGGCGCGAAGAAGACTGCCGAGCCGGACCCCGGGCCGTCGACGCCCAAGGCCGAGCTGGCCGTCGTCGTCCAGAACGGCACCGACGGCGCCCGCGGTCCGGCCGCCGGCCGGGCCGGCGACGTCCATGGCCGGCTGCTCGCGCTCGGATACTCCGCCGCCCGCACGGAGCCCGGCCTGACCAGCCGGGCCGACACCGCCCTGGTCTACAAGGACGCCGCGCAGCGCGGCGACGCCCTGGCGCTCGCCAAGGCGCTGGGGCTGCCCAAGGGCGCGGTGCAGGAGTCGTCGTCGGTGACCACGATGCGGCTGGTGGTCGGCAACGACTGGCGGACCGGCACAAACTACCCGGCCGCATCCGACGGCGACGGCGGTGGCACGGCGCACCGGGCCCCCAAGAGCGCGGACCCGCTGAACGCCGAGAAGGACGCGTCGGCCTGTATGCACGTCAATCCGCAGTACGCGTTCTGACGTGCCAGGGTGCGCGCCCGCGGGAGGCGCGCACCCGGCGCGGGGCCGCTACTCCGCGGCCGGTACGGGCGCCTGGACGGCCGGCCGCCGGCTGGCGATGACCCTCTTGGCGAGCGAGCGCGGGCTGGTGAGGAAGCCGGTGCCCCACGACATGTGCATGGTCGCCAGGGCGAGCGGGATCTGGGCCCGGGCCTTGAGCGACATGCCCTTGCCGGCCGGCAGCGAGCCGGCGGTGATCGCGGCCAGGTAGCCGGCCGGGACGACGAAGCCCCAGGGCGTGAGGACCGCGCCGACGACCAGGCCGGCGGCGATGGCGCAGACCGCGGTCGGCGGGGCGAGATAGCGCAGGTTGATCGACCCGGAGTGGTAGCGGGCGACGACGTGCCGCCACTTCCCGTAGTCCTTGTACTGCTTGGCGAGCGCCCTGACGCTGGGCCGCGGCCGGTACTGGACCTTCAGCTCCGGGGAGAACCAGATCTTCCCGCCGGCCTCGCGGATCCGGAAGTTCAGCTCCCAGTCCTGGGCGCGGATGAACTCCTCGTTGTAGCCGCCCTGTTGCTCCAGCACCTCGCGCCGGAAGACGCCGAGGTAGACCGTGTCGGCGGGGCCGGCCGCGCCGCCGGTGTGGAAGGAGGCGTTGCCCACGCCGATCCGGGAGGTCATGGCGGCGGCCACCGCCTCCTCCCAGGCGTTCTCGCCCTCGGCGTGCATGATGCCGCCGACGTTGGCCGCGCCGGTCTCCTCAAGGAGGCGCACGGCGGTGGCGATGTAGTTCTGCGAGAGCATGCCGTGGCCGTCGACGCGGACGACGACGGGGTGCCGGGACGCCTTGATCGCGGCGTTCAGGGCGGCGGGGGTGCGGCCCGTGGGGTTGGGCACGGTGTGCACCCGGGGGTCCTCGGCGACCAGTTCCGCGGCGATCTCGTCGGTACGGTCCGTGGAGGGGCCGAGGGCGATCACCACCTCCATCTCGCCGGCGTACTCCTGGGCCAGGATGTGCCGGACCGCGTTGCGCAGGTGACGTTCCTCGTCGAGCACCGGCATGATCACGGAGACGGCCGGGAGCTGCTGCTGGGACATGGTTCCTCAGGGGGGACGGCCCGCGGCGAGCCGCCCATGGGGGCGGCGGCGCCCGCCGGGAGA
The DNA here is from genome assembly GCF_044754325.1 of Streptomyces sp. NPDC093097. Taxonomy (NCBI): domain Bacteria; kingdom Bacillati; phylum Actinomycetota; class Actinomycetes; order Kitasatosporales; family Streptomycetaceae; genus Streptomyces; species Streptomyces sp. NPDC093097. The sequence goes on along the minus strand of NZ_JBIVOW010000030.1, from coordinate 51,089 downwards.
CTGCGGTATTCCGCCTCACGGTACCGCGAACGGGGGACAGGCTCGGACGGCAACCGGGTGGCCGGAGGCAAAGTGCCCGGTGTGTGGCGTTTTGCAGGAGATCGTACGGGCTTACGGTGACCCGGTCCGTTCCGGCCGGTCCCGGCCGCCCGGCCCCGCTCCCCCTCGTCCCCGTCCACCGCGGAGGTGGCCCGTGACCGCGCCGTCCCCCTCCAGCCGCACCGTGCCGGGCCGGCGGCCCAGGCGGCGACGCGCGCGCTGGGGGCTGCGGGTCAGCACCGCCGCGGCCGCCCTGCTGCTGTCCGCGAGCGGGGTGGGGCACGCCATGGTCACCGGCGTGGAGGCCGGCATCGGCCGGGTCGACGCCTTCCAGGGGATGACCGACCGGCCGGGGGGCGGCGCGGGGCTGACGTTCCTGGTCGCCGGCACCGACAGCCGGGACAAGCTGACCGACGAGGAGAAGCAGAAGTACCACCTGGGCGGTGACCCTTGTCACTGCACCGACACCCTGATGCTGGTGCACCTGGCCGCCGACCGGAGCCACGCCAGCGTCGTCAGCCTCCCCCGCGACTCGTACGCCGAGGTGCCCGCCTATCCGGACGCCGAGGGGCGGCGCCACCCCGAGCACGCGATCAAGCTGAACGCGGCCTACGCCGAGGGCGGCGCCAACCTGACCGTGCGCACCGTCGAGCACATGACGGGGGTGCACATCGACCACTACCTGGAGGTCGACTTCACCAGCTTCATGCGGACCGTGGACGCGGTCGGCGGGGTGGACCTCTGCACGGTGCGGCCGCTGAAGGACCGCTACTCGGGGCTGGACCTGCCGGCCGGCACCTCCCGGCTGGGCGGCGGCCGGGCGCTCCAGTACGTCCGGGCGCGCCATGTCGACGCCTCCGCCGACCTGGGCCGGATGCAGCGGCAGCAGCGCTTCCTGGCCGCGCTGCTGCACCGGATCACCTCGTCCGGGGTGCTGATGAACCCGGTCCGCTTCAAGGAGGTGGCGGACGCCGTGCTCCAGTCCGTACGGGCCGACGCGGACTTCAACGCGGGCGATCTGACCGATCTGGCGCAGGCGATGCGCGGCTTCGGGCCAGCGTCCTCGGAGTTCGCCTCGGTGCCGCTGCGCGGTCCGGCCGAGGAAGTGCCGGGGCTGGGGTCGACGGTGCGCTGGGACCCGGTGCGGGCGCCGAGGCTGTTCCGGGCGCTGCGCGAGGACCGGCCGTTCGCACTCCACCGGGACCGCACCCGGCCGCCGGCCGCGGTCGTGGACGTACCGCCGGAGCGGGTCCGGGTGCGGGTCGACAACGGCGCCGGGCGGCGCGGGCTGGCCACCGAGGTCACCCGGCAGCTGCACGCCGCCGGCTTCGCCACCGCCGACGCCCCCGGCGACTCCGCGCTCGGCACCGTGCCGCACACGGTGGTCTCCTACGACCCGCACTGGGACCGCTCGGCCCGGACGGTGGCGGCCGCGCTGCCGGGCGCGCAGCTGCGCCCGGCAGCCGGGCAGGGGCCGGTGATGCGGGTGACGGTGGGGACGGACTTCCGGGCGGTGCGGCCGGTGCGGGCCGAGGAGCCGACGCCGGCCCCCGGCTCCGTCGCCGCGATGACCGGCGACCAGGCGGTGTGCCGATGACCGTGCCCGCTCCCCGCCGCACCGCCGCCGGGCCGTCGTCGGCCGGGTCCGGTCGGCGACGGCGGGTGGGCCGGGCCGCCGCCGCGGCCGCGGTGCTGGCGCTGCTGGCGGCCACCGCGGCGGCGGCCCCGGCGGCCCCGGCCGAGCCGGTCGGCTGCGGGGCGCTGCTGAACGGGCGGCTGTGCCTGCGCGGCCCGGTCGGCGGCACCGGCCTGTACACCGCCGTCTACCAGCGCGACGTCCCGCTGCCCGGCGAGATCACCGTCCGACTCGGCTACCAGCGCAAGAACTCCCAGATCACCGCGTTCCCCGGCTGGTTCGGCAGCGGGCGGACGCGGGGCGGGGCGCTGCGGCTGAGCGGGCGGGTGGAGATGCAGCCCGACGAGTGCATCCGCGGCGTCATGGAGCACACCGCGACGGTCTTCGTCACCAAGTGGAGCTGCGGCTGACGCCGGGCCGCCCGGCGCCCGGAAAGGTGCGTGCGAACCATGTGGCAGGTCGTCCTGGCGGTCACCCCCACCACGGTGACGCTCTTCCTCCTCGGGGCGCTGGCGCTGGCCCTGGGCCTGGCGCTGTGGTCGGCGCGGGCCCCGCACCGGCGCACCCCGCAGACCGCGGCCCGCGCGCTGCTGGCGGCCTGGCTGCTGCTGGTGCTGGTGGTCACGCTCGCCCCCACCCAGCCGATCGGGTCCGGCGACGCGACGTTCTGGTGGCGGCCGGGCGGCGGGCGCCTGGAGCTGGGCGCCCCGTTGGAGCCGGGCGAGGTGGCGATGGCCGTGCGGCGCCAGATCGCGGGCGTCGCGCTGTTCGTCCCGGTGCCGGTGCTGCTGCGGTTCGCGGCGCCCCGGTGGTCGGCGGCCGGTGCGTTCCTGTTCGGGGTGGGGCTGAGCGTCGCCGTCGAGACGGGGCAGCTGCTGATGCGGGCGGGCCGGGTGGCCGACATCGACGATGTGCTGTGCGCGGCGGCGGGGACCGTGGTCGGCGCGGCGCTGGCGCTGCTGGCGAAGCTGGCGGCGGCGGGGGGGGGGACCCCGCGGGGGGGGGCGGGCCCCCGGGGGGGCCGCGCCCCCGCCGCCCCGCGCGCCGCCCGCGCGGGGGGGGGGGGGGGGGGGGGGGGGGGGGGGGGGGGGGGGGGCGCCCCCGGCCGCGGGGGGGGGGGGGGGGGGCCCCCCCCCCCCGCGGCCCCCCCCCCCCCCCGGCGGTAGAGCAGCGGGCGGGCGGCCGGTCAGGCGTCGTCGAGTCCCTCGGCGGCGCGGCGCTCGCGCAGTTCCTTGATGGCGCGGCGGCGGGCCAGCCGGTGCGTCCGGCGGATCTGGGCCTCCTGGTAGCGCCGCTTGTCGCGCCCGGTCTCGGGAATGACCGGCGGCACCGGGCGGGGCTTGCCGTGCTCGTCGACGGCGGCGAAGACGAGGTAGGCGGAGCCGACCTGCTGGGCGGGGGTGGACTCGTTCCAGCGCTCGGCCAGGACCCGGACGCCGACCTCCATCGAGGAGCGGCCGGTCCAGTTCACCTGGGCCTTGACGTGGACGAGGTCCCCGACCCGCACCGGCTCCAGGAACGCCATCTCGTCCATGGACGCGGTCACCGCCGGGCCGCCGGAGTGCCGGCCCGCGACCGCGCCCGCGGCATCGTCGACCAGTTTCATGATCACGCCGCCGTGCACCGTCCCGAGGAGGTTGGTGTCGGCCGCGGTCATGATGTGCGACAGCGTGGTGCGGGAGACGGAGGTGGGCTTGCCCGCAGGGCCGTCCTCCGGGCTGGTGGTGGCGAGGTCGGTCATGCAGAACAGCGTAAGCCGCTTCCGTACGGGACCGTACGGAGCGGGGACTCCGGCGGCGTGACCCCGGTCTCACCGGGCCGTGAGATGTCTCTCCTCGTCCGCGCCGGAAACCAACCGGAATGAAGCCTTCCGATCGACGCGCCGGAATCGTCGGCCCCCTTGCGGTATGGGCCGGTAGCGCTCGGTCGCTTTGCATCAGCTCTGCAACAGCCGGGGCCCGATCTCGCCCCCGCCCTATGGAGCGGCCTCCTTCGGCATGCACACTTCCCCCTATGAATGAGTGGCCCCAAGGACGGTCCGGAGACCCGAACCGGTACGGACGCGGCAGCGGCAGCACCGAGCCGGAGGGCATGCGCGCCATGCCCCACGTACGGCGCGACGCGGGCCCCGGCTACCCGCGGAACGAGCCCCCGTTCCCGCGGGGCGGCGCGGGGGTGCCACCCCAGCAGTCCCGGGGCCACCACGACTACGACGGCTACGACAGCGGTTACAACACCGGGCAGGTCTACGGCGGTGGCGGCGGCCGCGGCGACGACGGCCATGACGGCGGGTACGGCTCCCGGCCGCGCCCCCGCTGGGGCCGCCGCATCAAGTGGGCCCTGATCACCCTGGTCGTGGTGGTGCTGGCGACCTCGATCGGCACCTACTTCTGGGCGGACGGCAAGCTGCGCCGCGAGGTGGACCTGAGCAAGGTCATCGACCGCCCGGCGACCGGCGACGGCACCAACTACCTCATCGTCGGCACGGACAGCCGCGAGGGCATGACCGACGAGATGAAGAAGCAGCTGCACACCGGCGGCCCCACCGACGGCGGGCGCACCGACTCGATGCTGATCCTGCACGACGGCAGCAACGGCCCGACGCTGATATCCCTGCCGCGCGACTCCAACGTCGAAATACCCTCGTACGTCGGCTCGACCTCCGGCAAGAAGTACCCGGCGACCGGGCGGCACACCAAGCTGAACGCGGCCTACGCCGAGGACGGCCCGGCCCTGCTGGTGCGGACCGTCGAGTACAACACCCACCTGCACATCGACCACTACGTCGAGATCGGGTTCGCCGGCTTCGCCAACATCGTCGACGCGCTCGGCGGGGTGGAGATGGACATCCCGCAGGCCTTCAAGGACAAGGACTCCGGCGCCGACTTCAAGGCCGGCAAGCAGACCCTCACCGGCGCCCAGGCGCTGGCCTTCGTACGCACCCGGCACGCCTTCGCCACCCAGGACCTCCAGCGCACCAAGAACCAGCAGAAGTTCCTGGCCGCCGTCGCCAAGCAGGCCGCCACGCCGGGCACGATCCTCAACCCCTTCGCGCTCTACCCGACGCTGGGCGCCGGCCTGGACACGCTGAAGGTGGACAAGGACATGGGCCTGTGGGACCTGGGCCAGATGTTCTTCGCGATGAAGGGCGTCACCAGCGGCGACGGCAAGTCGATGAACATGCCGATCTCCGGGAGCACCCACGGCAACCTGCTCTGGGACCAGGCCAAGCTCAAGCAGCTCGTCCAGCAGCTCAACAACGACGAGCCGGTCACCGTCTCCAGCGACAACTGATCGGGCAGAGCACGGCAGGGGCCCCGACCGCGGCTGCGGTTCGGGGCCCCTGCCGTGCTGCGGCTCCGCCTTACGGCAGGTTGCGCGCCATCACGATCCGCTGCACCTGGTTGGTGCCCTCGTAGATCTGGGTGATCTTGGCGTCCCGCATCATCCGCTCCAGCGGGTAGTCGCGGGTGTAGCCGTAGCCGCCGAGCAGCTGGACGGCGTCGGTGGTGATCTCCATCGCCGCGTCCGAGGCGTAGCACTTGGCGGCGGCGCCGAAGAAGGTCAGGTCCTCGCCCTTGGCGCCGGCCGAGACGCGCTCGGAGCGGGCCGCCGCTGCGTAGGTGAGCTGGCGGGCCGCCTCCAGCTTCATCGCCATGTCGGCGAGCATGAACTGGACGCCCTGGAAGTCGCCGATCGGCTTGCCGAACTGCTTGCGCTCCTGGACGTAGCCCTTGGCGTAGTCCAGCGCGCCCTGGGCGATGCCGAGCGCCTGGGCCGCGATGGTGATGCGGGTGTGGTCCAGGGTCTTCATGGCGGTGGCGAAGCCGGTGCCCTCCGCGCCGATCATGCGGTCGGCGGGGATGCGGACGTTGTCCAGGTAGACCTCCCGGGTCGGGGAGCCCTTGATGCCGAGCTTCTTCTCCGGGGCGCCGAAGGAGACGCCCTCGTCGCCCTTCTCGACGACGAACGCCGATATGCCCTTGGACCGCTTCTCCGGGTCGGTGACCGCCATGACGGTGTAGTACTCGCTGACGCCCGCGTTGGTGATCCACCGCTTCACGCCGTTGAGGACGTAGTGGTCGCCGTCGCGGACCGCCTTGGTCTTCATCCCCGCGGCGTCGGAGCCGGCGTCCGGCTCGCTCAGGCAGTACGAGAACATCGCGTCGCCCTTGGCGAGCGGCGCCAGGTACTTCTTCTTCAGCTCCTCGCTGCCGGAGAGGATCACCGGGAGCGAACCGAGCTTGTTGACCGCCGGAATCAGGGACGACGAGGCGCAGACCCGGGCGACCTCCTCGATGACGATCACGGTCGCCAGCGCGTCGGCGCCGGCGCCGCCGTAGGACTCCGGCACGTGCACGGCGTGCAGGTCGTTTGCGACCAGCGCGTCCAGCGCCTCCTGCGGGAAGCGGGCCTCCTCGTCCACCGCGGCGGCGAACGGCGCGATCTTCGCCTCGGCGAGCGAGCGCACCGACTCGCGGAGCATGTCGTGCTCCTCGGACGGCCGGTACAGATCGAAATCAGCGGTTCCCGCCAAGGTCTCTCACTCCCCTGTGAGGTTTCCGGCAGTGCTAACTACCGTTAAGTAACCCTTACTGGGAAAGGATTCTAGGGCGGATACCGGGCCGCGGATAGGTGAGGTTGCCGACAGTCCCCCCAGGGGGGTACGGCGGGCGGGAAGGGGGCGTTCCGTGCGCGGATATGCTCGGTCAGCACCACTTTCCGCCAGACGTCTGGAGCCCCAATGGCCCTCAAGATCACCGTGATCGGCACCGGCTACCTCGGTGCCACCCACGCTGCCGCGATGGCAGAGCTGGGCTTCGAGGTGCTCGGTCTGGACGTGCAGCCGGAGAAGATCGAGATGCTCCGCCGGGGCGAGGTCCCGATGTACGAGCCGGGCCTTGAGGAACTGCTGCGCCGGCACGTCGCCGGCATCGAGGGCTCCACCGGCCGCCTGCGCTTCACCACCTCCTACGAGGAGGTCGGCGCCTTCGGCGACATCCACTTCGTCTGCGTGAACACCCCGCAGAAGCACGGCGAGTACGCCTGCGACATGTCGTACGTCGAGGCCGCCTTCGACGCGCTGGCACCGCATCTGACCCGGCCGGCGCTGGTGGTCGGCAAGTCGACGGTGCCGGTCGGCAGCGCGGCCCGGCTCGCGCAGCGGCTGACGGCCGCCGCGCCCGCTGGCACCGACGCCGAGCTGGCCTGGAACCCGGAGTTCCTGCGCGAGGGGCTCGCCGTCCAGGACACCCTGCACCCGGACCGCATCGTGGTCGGCGTCATGAGCGAGCGGGCCGAGACGCTGCTGCGCGAGGTGTACGCGACGCCGCTCGCCGAGGGCTCGCCGTTCGTCGTCACGGACTACCCCACCGCCGAGCTGGTGAAGACCTCCGCCAACTCCTTCCTGGCCACCAAGATCTCGTTCATCAACGCCATGGCCGAGGTCTGCGAGGCCGCCGACGGCGACGTGGTGAAGCTGGCCGAGGCCATCGGCCACGACGAGCGGATCGGCAAGAAGTTCCTGCGGGCCGGGATCGGCTTCGGCGGCGGCTGCCTGCCCAAGGACATCCGGGCGTTCATGGCGCGCGCCGGCGAGCTCGGCGCCGACCAGGCGCTGACGTTCCTCCGCGAGGTCGACTCGATCAACATGCGGCGCCGCGCCCACATGGTCGAGCTGGCCCGCGAGGCGGTCGGCGGCACCTTCCTCGGGACCCGGGTCGCCGTCCTCGGCGCCACCTTCAAGCCGGACTCGGACGACGTCCGCGACTCCCCCGCGCTCAACGTCGCCGGCCAGATCCACCTCCAGGGCGCCCAGGTCACCGTCTACGACCCGAAGGGCATGGCCAACGCGCAGCGGGTCTTCCCGACCCTGGGCTACGCGGACAGCGCCCTGGAAGCGGTGCGCGGCGCGCATGTCGTCCTGCACCTGACCGAGTGGCGCGAGTTCCGCGAACTGGACCCCGCGGAGCTGGCCGAGGTGGCCTGCGAGCGCCGCGTCCTCGACGGCCGCAACGCGTTGGATCCTGCGGTGTGGCGCAAGGCGGGGTGGACGTATCGGGCGCTGGGTCGCCCCGTCGCGTAAGCCTGCGGCCGGCTGTTTCCCACGTTGCTGGGTTTCCCGCCGTGCGGGTTGCTGTTTTTCGCGCCTGCGGCGCGGGTCCGCTGCGCGTTGCGTTGCCTGTCCGCTGCGCGGGGCGTTGTCGGGTGCGGTGCCTATCCGCTGCGCGGGGCGTTGTCGGGTGCGGTGCCTATCTGCTGCGCGGGGCGTTGTCGGGTGCGGTGCCGGGTCTGTGGGGCGGTAGGGGTGCCCCGCACTGCTCGGATTAACGCCCGCCACACCCCTACCGCCCCACAGACCCGTCCCCTCCCGTATGTGGTCGGTGAAACAGGCGAGTGGGACCAACTCCCAGTGGGACGGCGCGAGTTTGTGGACTGAGTGGTGACCGTCAGAAGACCACTCGCCTTGGCTGCCGCGAGGGTTTTCCCACCCACAACGGGAGGGGGCGGGGCTGCGGGGCTGGGGGTGTCCGGACGTAAAGCGCAGCAGTCCGGACACCCCCAGCCCCGCAGCCCCGCCACCGCACCCAACAGCCCCGCGCAGCGGACAAGTCAGCCCCGCGCAGCGGACCCGCGCCGCAGGCGCAACAGCGAGAAACCCCCGCGGCGGGGCAGCCGAAGACGCGAGGCTCGATCAATCGCGAGGCTCAGTCGATCGTCGCGTTGGACGGGGCCCTCCGGGCCCCCTCGTGGGCGACGGACTCCGCCGCGCGGAGCACGCGGACCGCGTTCTGCCAGGTGAGCTTGGCGAGGTCGGCGGGCGACCACTTGCGGGACAGCAGCTCGGCCACGAGCGTCGGGTAGCTCGCGACGTCCGCGAGGTCCACCGGCGTGAAGGCCGTGCCGTCGAAGTCGCCGCCGATGCCGACGTGGTCGATGCCGGCGACCTCGCGCATGTGGTCGAGGTGGTCGGCGACCGTGGCGGCGGTGGCCACCGGGCGCGGGTTGGCCTCCTCGAAGGCGCGCTGGACCGCCATGCCCTTCTCGGTGGTGTCGAGGTGGTGCAGGCCGTGGGCGCGCATGTTCTCGTCGGCGCGCAGGGTCCACTCACCGGCCGCGGGCAGCACGAACTTCGGGACGAAGGTGGCCATCGCGACGCCGCCGTTGGCGGGCAGTTGGGCCAGCACGTCGTCCGGGATGTTGCGCGGGTGGTCGCAGACCGCGCGGGCCGAGGAGTGCGAGAAGACCACCGGGGCGGTGCTGACCCGGAGGGCGTCGCGCATGGTGTCGGGCGAGACGTGCGAGAGGTCGACGAGCATCCCGCAGCGGTTCATCTCGCGGACGACTTCCTCACCGAAGGCCGACAGGCCGTGGTGGCGCGGTTCGTCGGTGGCCGAGTCCGCCCAGTCGTTGTTGTCGTTGTGGGTGAGCGTCATGTAGCGGACGCCCAGGGCGTGGAAGGCCCGCAGGGTGGCCAGCGAGTTGTTGATCGAGTGGCCGCCCTCGGCGCCCATGAGGGAGGCGATCCGGCCCTCGGCGCGGGCGGCCTCCATGTCGTCGGCGGTGGTCGCAAGACGTAGATCGGCTGCGTATCGCGTGGTCAACTGCCGTACGGCGTCGATCTGTTCCAGGGTGGCGCTGACGGCGTGGTCGCCGGCGTAGTCGGAGCGTACGTACACCGACCAGAACTGCGCGCCGACCCCGCCGTTCCGCAGCCGGGGGATGTCGGTGTGCAGGTGGGCGCTCTGGTCGGTGGCGACGTCGCGCCGGTCGAGGTCGTAGCGGACCTGCTCGCGCAGCGCCCAGGGGAGGTCGTTGTGGCCGTCGACGACCGGCCAGTCGGCGAGCAGTTCCCGCGCGGCGTCCAGGGCGGCGGTCACTTGCCACCCCCGAAGCCGAAGCCCGCGGAGCCCGCGACCTTGTTGCGCAGCCGCTTGCCCTTCTCGGTGGCCTGGTGGTTCAGCTCGTGCTGGAACTCCCGCATCCGGGAGAGGAGTTCGGGGTCGTGCGCGGCGAGCATCCGGGCGGCGAGCAGTCCGGCGTTGCGGGCGCCGCCGACGGAGACGGTGGCGACCGGGACCCCGGCCGGCATCTGGACGATGGACAGCAGGGAGTCCATGCCGTCGAGGTACTTCAGCGGGACGGGGACGCCGATGACGGGGAGCGGGGTGACGGAGGCGAGCATGCCCGGGAGGTGGGCGGCTCCCCCGGCGCCGGCGATGATCGCCTTCAGGCCGCGGCCGGCCGCCTGCTCGCCGTACGCGATCATCTCGTGCGGCATGCGGTGGGCCGAGACCACGTCGACCTCGTAGCCGATCTCGAACTCGTCCAGGGCCTGGGCGGCGGCTTCCATGACGGGCCAGTCGGAGTCGGAGCCCATGACGATGCCGACGACGGGGGCGTCGGAGGGGCGCGCGTCAGCGCTCGTCGAGGGGTGGCGGTCGGGCGACGGGTGGGCAGTCATTCCGTGATCGTTCCTCGCAGGTAGCCGGCGGCGTGCGCGGCGCGCTCACGCACGTCCGCCAGATCGTCGCCGTAGGTGTTGACGTGCCCGACCTTGCGGCCCGGCTTCACGTCCTTGCCGTACATGTGAATCTTCAACTGCGGATCACGGGCCATGCAATGGAGGTACGCCGCATACATGTCCGGGTAGTCACCGCCGAGGACGTTGGCCATCACCGTCCAGGGGGCGCGCGGGCGCGGGTCGCCGAGCGGGAGGTCGAGGACGGCGCGGACGTGGTTGGCGAACTGCGAGGTGATCGCGCCGTCCTGGGTCCAGTGACCGGAGTTGTGCGGGCGCATCGCCAGCTCGTTGACGAGGATGGCGGGGGCGCCGTCGGCGTCGCGGACCTCGAAGAGCTCGACGGCGAGGTGGCCGACGACGCCGAGTTCGTCGGCGATCCGCAGGGCGAGCTGCTGGGCGCGGGTGGACAGCTCCTCGGAGAGGTCGGGAGCCGGGGCGATCACGGTGTCGCAGACGCCGTCGACCTGGACGGACTCCACGACCGGGTAGGCGACGGCCTGGCCGTGCGGGGAACGGACCACGTTGGCGGCCAGCTCGCGGACGAAGGGGACCTTCTCCTCCGCCAGGACCGGCACACCGGCACGGAACGGCTCGGCCGCCTCCTCGGCGGATCGCACGAACCAGACGCCCTTGCCGTCGTAGCCGCCGCGAACGGTCTTGAGGATCACCGGGAAGCCCTTGCCCGACCCGTCGTCCGGCCACCGTTCCTCATCGGGGCCCTGCGCGCCGCCCCCGCTGACCTCCGCGGCGAAGCGCGCCACGTCGGCCGGGTCCGCGACGATGCGGTGGCGCGGGCAGGGCGCACCGATGGCGTCCAGCTTCGCCCGCATCACGCCCTTGTCCTGGGCGTGCACCAGCGCGTCGGCGCCGGGCCGGATGGGAATGCCCTCGGCCTCCAACGCCCGCAAGTGCGCGGTGGGCACGTGCTCGTGATCGAAGGTGAGCACATCGCAGCCGCGGGCGAAGGCGCGCAGCGTGTCCAGATCGCGGTAGTCGCCGATGACGACATCGCTGACCACCTGGGCCGCCGAGTCCTGCGGGGTGTCACTGAGGAGCTTGAACTTGATGCCGAGGGGGATACCCGCCTCGTGGGTCATACGGGCGAGCTGACCGCCGCCGACCATGCCGACTACCGGGAACGTCACGCCCCCAGGGTAGCCGCCCGGCTGTCGCGCACCCGACCCCGCTTGGAGGATCGCCCCAGGCAGGCGTTCGAGGCCGGTCGTGGGGGTCCACAACCACGGTGAGGTGCCGGCTCCGGCCGGCGATAGGGGGAGGCCGCATGGAGAGCGGCGGCATAACGAGGAACTCCCGGGCGCTGGTGACCGCCGTGGCCGTCACCGCCCTGCTGATCGCCCTGTACTCGGTGCTCAGCCAGGTGGTCGGCCCGGAGGTCTACGGCCCGGACGACACCGAGATCGCGGTCTCCGCCGGCGACCGCTTCACCATCGAGGTCCCCGACGACCCCGGCGACGGCCGGCACTGGATCATCGCCGCCCCCCGTCCGGATCCGGACGTTCTGCGGCCCGCCGCAGGGGGGTCCCCCGGCGCCCTCGAGGCGTGGCGGAAGGCCGCACCGGACGCACGCGCCGGCGGGCCGCCGCCCGACCGCGGCTCCCGCGCGCTGGGCTTCCGGGCCGTCCACCCGGGCCGCACCGACCTGCGGTTGCTGCGCTGCCGGCGGTGCGCGACGGGCGCGGAGTACGAGCCGGGGGCCCGGGCGCTGAACTTCCGGATCACGGTGGGCTGACGGTCGGCCGCGGCCGCTTTCCTGCGCGGGTGCGCCGGGCGGGCCGCCCGGACACCGCGGTGTGGACGGCGTGGTTAGCATGAGGGGGCCCTGCCGGTCCGCCGGCCCGCCCACCACGGGAGCTGAACGATCACCATGAGTGAACGGAGCGCGCTGCGGTCCCGGCTGGAGGCGCTCACTCGGGAAGTCGTGAAGTTCGGTGCCGTCGGCGGCGCGGGGGTCGTGGTGAACCTCGCGGTCTTCAACCTCGTCCGGCACCTGACCGAGATACCCGTCGTCCGGGCGAGCATCGTGGCGACGGTGGTGGCCACCCTCACCAACTACGTCGGCTACCGCTACTTCGCCTACCGGGAGCGCGACAAGCACGGCCGGACCCGCGAGCTGACGCTGTTCCTGCTGTTCAGCGTGGTCGGCCTGATCATCGAGAACGGCGTCCTCTACACCGCGACCTACGGGTTCGGCTGGGACGCCCCGCTGCAGAGCAACGTCTTCAAGTTCGTCGGCATCGGGATCGCCACGCTCTTCCGCTTCTGGTCCTACCGCACCTGGGTCTTCCGGGGGCTGCCCGCCAGGGAGGCGGTGGAGACCGCCGAGTCGTTCCTGGCGGACGGCTCGCGGCTGCCGAGCGGCACGGTCCGCAAGTAGCGCCGGCCGGCACCTTCCCGTCGTCGCCCGACGGGCGGCCGCGAGGCAGACGGGAAGGCGACCACAGACCACCGGCCCTGGCGCGTCCGCGCTCACTCCCCGGTGAGCTCGCCCTCCCGGGCCAGGAACAGCGCGAAGACCGGCGGATGCTGCTGGAGGAGCTCCAGGCGGCCGCCGTCCGCCTCGGCCAGATCGCGGGCGACGGCGAGCCCGAGGCCGGTGGAGTTGCGGCCGGAGACGGTCCGTTCGAAGACCCGTGAGCCGAGGTCCGGGGGGACGCCGCGGCCGGCGTCGGTGACCTCGACGACGGCTTGGTTGCCGGTGACGCGGGTGCGCAGGGCGACCGTGCCGGCGCCGTGCATCAGGGAGTTCTCGATCAGGGTGGCGACCACCTGGGCGACCGCGCCGGGGGTGCCGACGGCCCGCAGCCCCTTCTTCCCGGAGCGGACGATGGCCCGGCCGGCGCTGCGGTAGGCCGGGCGCCACTCCTCGATCTGCTGCTTGACCACCTCGTCGAGGTCGAAGGCGACCGCGGAACCGGTGCGCGGGTCGCGGGAGTTGGTCAGCAGCCGCTGCACCACGTCCGTCAGCCGCTCCACCTGGGCCAGCGCGATGGTGGCCTCTTCCTTCACGGTGTCCGGGTCGTCGGTGAGGGTGATCTCCTCCAGCCGCATGGAGAGCGCGGTCAGCGGGGTGCGCAGCTGGTGGGAGGCGTCGGCGGCCAGCCGCCGCTCGGCGGTGAGCATCCGGGCGATCCGCTCGGCGCTGGCGTCGAGGACGTCGGCGACCCGGTCGAGCTCCTGGACGCCGTAGCGGCGGTGGCGGGGCCGGGGGTCGCCGGAGCCGAGCCGCTCGGCGGTCTCGGCGAGGTCGGTGAGCGGGGCGGTGAGCCGGCGGGCCTGGCGGACGGCGAGCACCACGGCCGCCAGGATCGCCAGCAGGGAGACGGCCACGACCTCCAGCAGGGTCCGGCCGATCTCCGCGCTGACCGTGGAGCGGGACTCCTGGACCGTGACGGCCTCGCCGCGGTCGCCGGTCACATGCGACTCGATCACGTCGCCGGTCGGCCGCGGCCCGATCTCCATCCTCGGCTTGCCGGGCACCTTGATGACGGCGTGGCGGTGCGCGGTGATCTGCTCCGAGAGGATCTGCGGAGTGATCTTCTCGCCGCTGCCCAGCCGGCTCTCCACTATCCCGACCAGCCGGACGGCCTCGGACGCCACGCTCTCCTGCGCGCCGGACTGGATCGTACGGGTCTCGACGATCACCAGGGAGACGCCGAAGACGGCGATGACGACGAGCACCACGGCCAGCGTGGAGTTGATCAGTCGGCGGCGCACGGGCCCCTAGCTCTTTTCGAAGCGGAAGCCGACGCCGCGGACGGTGGCGATGTACCGGGGGTTGGCGGCGTCGTCCCCGAGCTTCTTGCGGAGCCAGGAGATGTGCATGTCCAGCGTCTTGGTCGACGACCACCAGGTGGTGTCCCAGACCTCGCGCATCAGCTGGTCGCGGGTGACGACCCGGCCGGCGTCCCGCACCAGCACCCGCAGCAGGTCGAACTCCTTGGCCGTGAGCTGGAGTTCCTCGTCGCCCATCCAGGCGCGGTGCGACTCGACGTCGATCCGCACGCCGTGGGTGGCCGGCGGCTGCTGGGGCTCGGCGGTGGAGCCGCGCCGGAGCAGGGCCCGGACCCGGGCGAGCAACTCGGCGAGCCGGAAGGGCTTGGTGACGTAGTCGTCCGCGCCGGCGTCGAGGCCGACGACGGTGTCCACCTCGTCGGCCCGGGCGGTCAGCACCAGGATCGGGAAGGAGTGGCCTTCGTTGCGCAGCCGGCGGCAGACCTCCAGACCGTCCATACCGGGCAGTCCCAGGTCCAGGACCACGAGGTCGATGTTGCCCTGGAGACCGGCGTCGAGCGCCGTCGGGCCGTCCTCACGCACCTCGACGTCGTAACCCTCGCGGCGCAGGGCGCGGGCGAGCGGCTCCGAGATGGACGCGTCATCCTCGGCGAGCAGTACACGGGTCATGCGCCGATGGTAGTCCGATGTACCGACAGCGAGGGGTGGACCTGCACGGATGGGCGACAGCCGGCTTTCCCGCGCCCGCTCGCGCGTCTCGGCCCGCCGGCGCGGGGTGCGGATGTGGTGGCGCGCACAGATCTAAACGGTTCCCTGAGCGAGTGTGAGCGTTCTCTCACGCCTCCCAACAGGCGCCCTAGCGGACGTATGGTGTCCGGAACGTCCAACGCACAAACACCGGGACCTATGGCGCAAAAGTGGCGTCATCGGTCTCTGTTGTGTGTGGGGCTGGCATCCCAGCCCCTTGCACAGTGAAAGACCTGTCGACCGAGTCCGCCGGCCGCGCCGTTGCGGTACGGGGGCGTGGATCCCGGTAGTCGGCCTCCCGTCGACCCGCCTCGTGCGGGCTCGAACCTCCCGGACGTGAGGGCGGGCAGGACGGCCCGGTGCCGGTCATCCCCCACCCGGGCGCATACCGAGTCTTTCGGACGCGTCCCGAGAAGCATAGGAACCACCATGGCGTCCAGCCTGACGAAGGGCGCGGCCGAGCAGGGAACCCCTGCCAGCGGCGGCAAGACCTTCTTCGGCCACCCCCGCGGCCTGGCCACTCTCTTCATGACCGAGATGTGGGAGCGCTTCAGCTTCTACGGCATGCGCGCCCTGCTCGTCCTGTACCTGATCTCCGGTGGGGCGGACGCCAAGGTGGGCTCCCAGGGCGGCGGCCTGGCCATGACGGCCGCCTCCGCCACGGCGATCTACGCCGTCTACATGGCCCTGGTCTACCTGCTCGCCATGCCCGGCGGCTGGTTCGGCGACCGGGTCTGGGGCCCCCGCAAGACGGTGATCGTCGGTTCGTCCGTGGTCATCGCGGGCCACGCGGTCCTGGCGATCCCCGGGCAGACCTTCTTCGTCGGCCTGGCGATGGTGGCGTGCGGCTCCGGCCTGCTGAAGTCCAACATCTCCACGATGGTGGGCCACCTCTACGACGGCCCGAAGGACCCGCGCCGGGACGGTGGTTTCACCGTCTTCTACATGAGCATCAACCTCGGCTCCATGTTCGCGCCGCTGGTTGTCGGGGGCATCGGCCAGAGCGTCAACTGGCACCTGGGCTTCGCGACCGCGGCGCTGGGTATGGCGCTGGGTCTGGTCCAGTTCCTGATCGGCACCCGCCACCTGGACGCCAAGAGCCACCAGGTGCCGACCCCGCTCACCGTCCAGGAGCGCAACGGCTGGCTGCGCAAGGGCCTGATCTGGGCGCTGGTCGCGGCGGTCTTCTACGGCATCGTCGTGGGCACCGGCCAGTTCACGCTCAACTGGGCGCTGATCCCGCTGGCCGTCATCGGCATCTGCGTCCCCTGCGTGGTGCTGCTGCGCATCAAGCGGGACAAGGAGCTGAGCTCGACCGAGCAGGCCAAGGTCAGTGGCTACCTGTGGTTCTTCTTCGCCGCCGCGATCTTCTGGATGATCTTCGACCAGGCCGGTTCGACGCTGAACGTCTTCGCCGAGAAGAACACCGCGGAGACGGTCTTCGGCCTGGGCTTCCCGTCCTCGTGGCTGCAGTCGGTCAACCCGGTGTGGGTGCTGGCCCTGGCCCCGATCTTCGCCTCGATGTGGCTGGCGCTGGCCCGCCGCAACCGCGAGCCCAGCACGCCGGTGAAGTTCGCCATGGCGATGGTGCTGGTCGGCGCCTCGTACTTCTTCTTCCTCCTGCCGATCGCGATGTCCTCCGACGGCACCAAGGTCAGCCCGATGTGGCTGATCACGGTCTACGGCCTGCAGACGATGGGCGAGCTGTGCCTGTCCCCCGTCGGTCTGTCGGTGACCACGAAGCTGGCCCCGCAGAAGTACGCCAGCCAGATGATGGGCGTCTGGTTCCTCGCGGTCACCGCGGGCGACAGCGTCATCTCCCTGGTCTCCATCGCCGGTGCGGACCTCAGCGGGACGGGGGTGCTGGTCACCGAGGCCGTCCTCGCCACCCTGGCCGGTGTCGCGGTCTTCATGTACCGCAAGAAGATCACCCCGCTCATGGGGGACGTGCACTGAGCCGCCCCTGACCAAGCGGTGAAGGGCCCGGCGCGCTGGTGCGTGCCGGGCCCTTCCGCATGCCGGGGCGGGCGTTACGGGGTCATCGGCGCGGCCGCCGCGAGGCGAAGGCGCCCCACCCGTAGCGGCCCAGGCCGAGGACCGCGGTGCCGAGCAGCACGACGGTGCCGGCGAGCGTGCCGAGGGCGGTCAGCGCGCCGTGGTCGGCGGCGCCGGTCTGGGCGAGGCCCCCGCCGCTGCTGCCGCCGCTGCTGCCGCCGGACGCCGCGGACCCGCCCGCCGAGCCGCCCGAGGTGGACGTGCCGCCCGCCGAGCCGCCCGAGGTGCCGCCGGGCTGGGCCGCGGTGTCCAGGGTGAGCGAGGCGCCGGGGTCCTTCTCCGGGGTGCAGGTGGTGGTCGTCCCCAGGGCGTTGACGGTGAGGACGCCCGGGGTGAGCGTGGCCTTGCCGGTGGCACCGGGGGTGTAGGTGCCCGTGAGGTCGGGGATCTCGATGGGCTGGCCGGACTTGATCGGCTGGGCGTTGGTGGGACCGGTCACCGGGACGGTGCCCTTGTCGTCGCCGCCCACCTTCACCGCCATCGACGGTTTGACCGCGCCCTTGGGGATGTCCGCCGGGCTGTCCATGACGGACTTGGCGAAGTGCACCGTCAGGGCGTAACCGCCGCCCTTCTTGACGCCGTTGATCTGGACCGGCGAGGTCGCCTTCTTGTCGCCGATGGGCGTCTTGCAGGCGTAGGGGACCGGCACCTCCTTGCCCTTGTACGCGGTGCCGTCGGGGTCGCCGCCGGTACCGCCGGAGGTGCTGGAACCGCCGGTTCCGCCCGTGCCGCCGGTTCCGCCCGTACCGCCGGAGGAGCCGGTGCCCCCTGAGGAGGTGGTGCCGCCGCTCGTGGTCGCACCGCCGGAGCCGGTGCCGCCCGTGCTCGTACCACCCGTGCTCGTGCCGCCCGTGCTCGTGCCGCCGGCGGTCGTCCCGCCGCTGCCCGTTCCGCCGGCGGTGCCGCCCCCGCCGTCCGTCACCTTGATGGTGGCCCCGGCGCGCACCGCCTCCTTGGGCGTGCAGACGGTGTCCGTGGAGATCGGCTGGCTGACGTTGATGGTGTACCCGCCGGGCGTCAGCGTGACCTCTCCGGGGGCGGTGAGCTTGAGCGTGCCCTTCATGGCGGACAGCTTCATCGGGCTGTTCTTCGGGATCGGCGGGTTCTGCCGCGGGCCCTGCATCGCGACGTCCCCGGTCTGCGCCCCGGCGATTTTGAGCGTCCCGGAGGGCCGGACGGTGTCCTGGGCCAGATCGATGATGCCGGGGTTGGGGGAGGCCGCCTGGACCGTCGTCCAGACCACCTCCACCGTGTCCCCGACCTTGGCGGTGGCGGGCGCGCTCACCTCGACCTCGGTGGTGCCCTCGACGGGCGGCAGCCCCGAGATCGGCGGCGGCTGGCACTCCGTCTTGTATGCCACCCCGGCCGCCTGGGCGGTCCCGGAGGCGGTGACCACGCCCGCCGCCGCGAGCGCCAGTGCGGCCGCCGCGGCCATGCCCGCTCTCCTGCGTCGCCCGGTCGGCCGGGGCGGTCTCGTCAACGTCATCACGCGGAACCTTTCGACGGGGGCCGTTCGGTTGCTGTGGTGGACGGTGCGGTGTCCGGGGTGAACCAGGGCAGTGCGGTGGTGCCGTCCGGCGGGGCGCCGGTGCCGGGGCCCGTGGCGGGCCGGTGCGGTGCGGCCTTCCCGGCCCGCCGGGGGCGCGGGGCGCTCCGGTGGCGGGCGTCCGTACCGGGGTGGTGCGGCCGGACGCGGTCGACGACCGTCATCCCGATCCGGAACACCGCCGTGGGGACGACCACGCACAGCAGCACCCAGAAGAGCGTCACGCCCCAGGGGCGGCCGACCTCCCACGGCTGCTCGACCAGCAGTCGGCCGCCGTACTTGAGGGAGACCAGGTAGTCCCCGTGGGCCCCGGCGGCCAGTTCCACCGGGAGCCGGACCTCGGCCCGCCGTCCGGCGGGGACGGTGCCGCGCCACTGCTGGTCCTCCCACTTGGGCGCGAAGACGCCGTGCGAGGTGCCGACCTGGAAGACCGGGTCCTTGGCCGGCCCCGACCCCAAGTTGCCCACGGTGACGGCCAGTTCGCGCTGCGGCGGGGCGCCGAACCAGGTGAGCAGTCCGCTGCTGCCGGTCAGCCGGGGCTGCGCCAGGACGGCCAGCCGGCCGGCGCTGACGTCCTGCGGCAGCGGCGCGACCGGGTGCCCGGCCACCTTGAACGCGGCGTCCGCGGCGGCCGCCGGTCCGGTCGCGGTCGCCACGTGCACCACACAGGGGCAGGGCTTGGGCGGTTCGGCCACCGGGAGCGCCAGGCGGAACGCGCCGTGGTCGTCGGTGGTGACGGTCCGACCGTCGCCGTTGGCGCAGGAGTTGGTGCCGCCGATCATGTTCTGTCCGCAGATCAGCAGCGTCAGCAGGGCGTGCGGGCGCCAGCCCCGCCCGGTGACGGTGACATGGCCGCCGGCGCCGGTCTCCTTCGGGGAGACCGCCGCGGACGGCGGGTCACCGGCCGGGGCGGCGCTCGCCGCCGACAGCGGGAGTCCGGGTGCCAGGGCCGGGAGCAGGACCGGCAGCAGGGCCAGGGCGAGGGCCGCGAGCAGGGCGGCCGGGCGGCGCCGGCGGGCGGTCCGCCGGCCGGTCCGCCGGCCGGTCCGCGGCCGTCTCCGCGTGCCGTGCGCCGCGGACCGCACCGTCCCGCCGTGCCCCTTCGCCCCGTTCACGCGCGCACCCCCGATCCCGTCGTCGCGGCCGTCGTGGTCGTCGTGGTCGTCGCGGCCGTGCGCGGTCGTGCCGGTTCCGGTGCCGGGCGGGCGCCGCCGGCCGGCCGCGCGCCGGGCCGTTCGGGCGGGCCGGCGCACCCGCCGTCGGGCACCGCCCCGCCGGTGGCCGCCGCGCGGGCGGTACGGCGCCGGCGCCACCGCACCGCCCCGCCGCCCCCGCCGGCCGCGAGAAGCAGCAGCGCGGCGCCCGCGCCCCAGGGGACGGTGGTGTAGCCGGCGGTGGCGGTGTCCTGCGCACCGCCCGCCGCGGTCGCGGTGAGCGTGACGTCCACCGCGTCCAGGGCGGGCGGATCGGGCCAGGTCTCGGTCCGGTCGGTGCGGGCGCCGGGCCCGAGGACGCCCGGCAGGGGGCGGGCGGGCCGGCGCAGCAGCGGCCCGAAGAGGCCGTCGGCGCGGAGGGCGAGCCGCGGCCGCAGGGCGGTGTTGCCGCGGTTGACGAGGGTGTAGCGGATCACCGCGGCGGCGCCCCGCCGGATCACCGCGAGATGCTCGACGGTGAGCGCGGACAGCGTGGGCCCGGTCACCCGCAGCCGCAGCGGTATCCGCGTCGGTGCGCCGGGGGTGCCGTCGGTGACGGTGAGGGTGCCGGGGTGGCTGCCGGGGGCGGCGTCGCGCGGTACCGCGACGGTGAACGGCACGCTCGCCCGGGTCCGCGGCGGCACCGTCACCCGGTCCGGCGCGAGGGCGAGCCAGGCGCCGGCGCCGTCCCCGCCGGCGCCGGCCAGCCGTACGGTGACCGGCCGCCCGGAGGGGTTGCGGACGGCGAGCCGGTCGGTGAGGGCGGTGCCCGGCGGTCCCTCCAGGTAGAAGGACGTGCGGGCGGGGCCGGTGGGCGCGGCGGACCAGCTCGGTGCGGCGGGGGCGGGCGGCCGGGCCTCGGCCGCCGCGGGGCACAGCAGGACGGCGGCGGCCGCGAGGGCCGCGCCGGTGGCCGCGGTGCGGGGACGGGACGGCATCGGCGGCTCCCGGTCGAGGTTCAGGCCCGTTGGTGACGGCGGGTCAGCCAGAGCACTCCGGCCGCGCCGGCCAGCAGGACGGTGCCGCCGAGGGTGCCCAGCGCGAGGGCGGAGTCGGCCGGGCCGGTCTGCGGCAGCCGGCCGCCGCCGGACGAACCGCCCGCCGCGGCGCCGCCGCTGGTGCCGCCGGAGCCCTTGACGTCCAGGGTCAGTGCGGGCTGGGGATGGTTGCTCGGCGTGCAGGTGGTGGTGGTGCCCAGCGCCTTGATGGTGAGCGTGGCGGCGGTGAAGGTGACCTTGCCGGTGGCCTTCGGGGTGTACGTCCCGCTCAGATCGCTGATCTTGATCGGGGTGTTGGCCGGTATCGCCTGGTCGTTGGGCGGCCCGGTGACCGGCACGGTGCCGCTCTCCGCGCCGCCGAGCCGGATCAGCGCGCTGGGCTTCATGGCGCCCTTGCCCAGTTCGACGGGGCTGGAGGAGACGCCCTTCTCGAAGGACATCACCAGGGTGTAGGAACTCCCGCTGGGCGTCCCCTTGATGTCGATGGGCGAGACCGCCCCCTTGTTGCCGATCGGTGTCCGGCACTGGTAGTTGACGTCGACGACCTCGGCGTGCGCGGCGGGTGCGGTGAGCAGCACCGCGGAACCGGCCGCCGCCGTGGCCGCGGCCAGCCCGGCCGCCCGCCGCGGCCGCCTGCCGTGCTGTGCGTGGAAGCGGGCCACCTTGAGTTCCCCTTCTCCCGGATGCGCGCCGCCGAACGTTGCTGACGGCACATCAGATTGGGCGTCAAGGTACGCCCGGGAGGTTGCCGAGGGAAGGCACAGCACGGCCCCGATACGCGGCACCGGCCGGATCGGTCCGCGCGGCGGCGCTCCCCGGCCGCGGACCGGCCCCGGACACGACGGAGCGCGGGCCTGCCGGCCCGCGCTCAACGACTGGCGCCGCGCCACGACTTCAGGACGGTGCGGCCAGCTCCGCCCAGACGGTCTTGCCCGCGCCCTCGGCGTTGCGCACCACGCCCCAGTCCAGGCACAGCCGCTGCACGATGAACATGCCGTGGCCGCCGGGGCGCCCGGGGCGGTGCGGACTGCGCGGCGCCGGCGAGCCCGCGCCCAGGTCGCTGACCTCCAGGCGGAGCACCTTGGCCGCGCAGCGCAGCCGCAGCTCCTCGGGGCCCTCGGCGTGCAGGCAGGCGTTGGTGACCAGTTCGGAGACGACGAGCAGCACGTCCTCGGCCGCGGCCCGCTGATCGGCGGTGGCGGCCGGGAGCCAGCCCCAGTCGTGCAGCGCCTCACGGGCGAAGTCGCGGGCCCGCGCCACAGCGCCCCGGGTGCCCGCCAGGCGGAGCCGGCGGATCTGGCCTGCCGGGGCGTCGGCGGAAGCGCCTGCGCCACCTGGCTCCGGGCCGAGATCGCCCGGCGGGTACGGCCGGGTGGTGCTCATCAGCGCTTCACCTCACCGATTCGCCTGTTCACGGACAACAGTTAACTGACTGATTCAACGGATTCAGGTGTCTCCTGCCCGACCGGACCGCGAGAACACCCACTTCTTGGGTACGGAAGTTGTGACACCGACTACGCGCCCGGAACGCATCCTTCCGGACTTCCCGGCCGGTCAGTCGGCCAGGGCCGCGTCGAGTGAGTCGTGCACCGTGAAGACCGCCTCCGCGCCGGTGATCTCGAACACCCGGGCCACCACCGGCTGCATTCCGGCCAGATGGACACCGCCCCCCGCGGCCTCGGCCTTGAGCCGGGCGCCGAGCAGCACGTTCAGACCGGTGGAGTCCATGAAGTCCAGGCGTGAGCAGTCCACCACGAGGCGTGCGTACCCGTCGTCGACGCAGCCCTCCAGTGATTCCCGCAGCAGATCCGCCGTGTGGTGATCCAGCTCACCGGCGACGGTCACGACCGCGCTGGCGCCGTGATGGCGGATCTCGACGTGAAGCCGACCCCGGCTTGCACTGCCGACCGTCCCGCGGTCCATGCGAGCGCACCCCTTTTGCTGCCTAGACGACTGTTTTCGGTGATGACATTGCTCATGACTGCGCGCGTCGAACCCTACGCCTTCCTGACGCCCGCCGGTAGCCGCAGAAAGGGCATAACGCCTGATTGCCGGCATCACGCACTTGCCTTCTTCCATCGAAGCCAGGTAGGCGTAGAAGGACACATTCAAAACGGCCGGCTTTGGAGGCGCCGCACACCGCAGCTTCACGCAGAGGCTTCGGCAGCCATATGCCGAGAACGATGGAGGAGACACATGTCACCCCGGCTCGACGAATTGCGTACCGAGGACGCGCAGATCCCCGCATCGTCGACACTCCGGTCCGCTGAGACCGGACACATCCCTTCCCAAATGCGCGCCGCGGCAACCGAGCCGGTGAGCGTGTCCGACCTCGACGGCCTGCCCGAGATCCCTCCGTTCGACGAAGTGGGTCCGGTGGATGCCAGGGCCCTGTCGAAAACCCTCTTCGAGCGCCTGGAATCGCTGGAAGAAGGCACCCACGAATACGCCTACGTCCGCAACACACTGGTCGAACTGAACCTCGCGCTGGTGAAGTTCGCGGCCTCCCGGTTCCGCTCCCGCAGCGAGCCGATGGAGGACATCGTCCAGGTCGGCACCATCGGTCTGATCAAGGCCATCGACCGTTTCGAGCTCAGCCGCGGCGTCGAATTCCCGACGTTCGCGATGCCGACCATCGTCGGCGAGATCAAGCGCTTCTTCCGCGACACCAGTTGGTCGGTGCGGGTTCCCCGGCGCCTCCAGGAGCTCCGCCTGGACCTGGCCAAGGCCGGCGACGAACTGGCGCAGAAGCTGGACCGGGCACCCACGGTCGGTGAACTCGCCGAACGCCTCGGCCTCACCAAGGACGAGGTCGTCGAGGGGATGGCCGCGAGCAACGCCTACACCGCGAGCTCGCTGGACGCCCAGCCCGAGGAGGACGACAGCGAAGGCGCGCTGGCGGACCGGATCGGCTACGAGGACCACGGCCTCGAAGGCATCGAGTACGTCGAGTCGCTGAAGCCGCTGATCGCCGAACTGCCCTCGCGGGACCGGAAGATCCTCTCGCTGCGGTTCGTCGCCAACATGACGCAGTCCGAGATCGGCGAGGAGCTGGGCATCTCCCAGATGCACGTCTCCCGGCTGCTCTCCCGCACCCTCGTCCGGCTCCGCAGGGGCCTGATGGTCGAGGAGTAGCCCCCCGCGGTCGGGGCCGGCCCGTGCGGCCGGCCGGCGCCCGTGCACACGAGGGCCCGCCCCGGATGCCTCCGGGACGGGCCCTCTGTGCGTCGTGCGGCGGCGCCGGCGCCGTCCGCTCAGAGGCGAACGCCCTTGTGCCAGACGTCCGTCACCAGCGGCACACCGGGCCGGTAGGCGAGGTGGACATGGGACGGGGCGTCCAGCAGCAGCAGGTCGGCGCGGGCGCCGGGGCTGATCCGGCCGACGTCGGTGCGGCGCAGCGCCCGGGCGCCGCCCGCGGTGGCCGCCCACACCGCCTCGTCCGGCGTCATCCCCATGTCGCGGACGGCCAGCGCGATGCAGAACGGCAGGGAACTGGTGAAGGACGAGCCGGGGTTGCAGTCGGTGGACAGCGCGACGACGGCGCCGGCGTCGAGCAGCGGGCGGGCGTCGGGCCACTTGGCGCGGGTGGAGAACTCGGCGCCCGGGAGGAGCGTGGCGACGGTCTCGGACTGGGCCAGCGCGTCGATGTCGCCGGAGGTGAGGTGGGTGCAGTGGTCGGCGGAGGCGGCGCCCAGTTCGACCGCGAGCTGGACGCCGGGGCCGGGGCCGAGCTGGTTGGCGTGCACCCGGGGCACCAGCCCCTTGGCCTTGCCGGCGGTGAGGATGGCGCGCGCCTGGTCGCCGTCGAAGGCGCCGCGCTCGCAGAAGACGTCCACCCAACGGGCGTGCGGGGCGCAGGCGTCCAGCATCGGGCCGGTGACCAGCTCGACGTAGCCGGCCGGGTCGTCGGCGTAGTCCGGCGAGACGATGTGGGCGCCCAGGAAGGTCACCTCGTCGGTGTGGGCGGCGGCGATCCGCACCGCCCGCGCCTCGTCCTCGACGGTCAGGCCGTAGCCGGACTTGATCTCCTGGGTGGTGGTGCCCTGGCGGAGGCCCTCGGCCAGATAGCGGGCGACGTTGGCGTGCAGCGCGTCGTCGGCGGCGGCGCGGGTGGCGGCGACGGTGGTGCGGATGCCGCCGGCGGAGTAAGGCCGCCCGGACATCCGGGCGTTGAACTCCTCGGTGCGGTCGCCGGCGAAGACCAGGTGGGAGTGGGAGTCGACGAAGCCGGGCAGGCCCGCGCGGCCGGCCGCGTCGACGGCGTTGTCAGTGGCGGGTGTTTTGCTGGAGGGACCGACCCAGGCGATGCGGTCGCCGTCGATGACGACCGCGGCGTCCTGGAGCAGACCGAGGGGGCCTTCACCGAGGGAGGGGTCGTTGGTGACGAGCTGGGCGATGTGGGTGATCGCGGTGGTCGGCGCGGAGGTCGTCGTCATCGCGGGGGTGTTCTCCTTCGTCCGCGGGCCGGGCGGGGGGCGGTCAGGGGTCAGCCGCGCACGGCGGCGATGGCGTCGGCGAGGGCGGTGGGCACGTCGGGCACGCCGGTGTGCGTCCCGTCGCGGACGATCCACCGGCCGCCCACGAGGGTGTGCCGCACATCGGCTGCGGTGGCGGCGAATACGGCCGTCTCGGCGCCCAGCCGGGGCAGCGGTCCGGCGGTGCGGACGGAGTCCAGCCGGATCGTGGTGAGGTCGGCGAGCGCGCCGGGGGCGAGGGTGCCGGCGTCGTCCCAGCCGAGCGCCGCGTGCCCGTCGGCGGAGGCGGCGCGCAGCAGTGCGGCGGCGGTCCAGTGGCCCCGGGTGCGGGTGCGCAGCCGCTCGTTCAGCTCCATGGCGCGGGCCTCTTCGAACAGGTCGATGACGGCGTGGCTGTCGCTGCCCAGGCTCAGCACGCTGCCCTGCTCCTGGAGTCGGACGGCCGGGCCGATGCCGTCGGCGAGGTCCCGCTCGGTGGTCGGGCACATGCACACGCCGGTGGTGCTGCCGCCGAGCAGGGCGATGTCCTCGTCGGTGAGGTGGGTGGCGTGCACGGCCGTGGTGCGCGGGCCCAGCACGCCGTGCTCGGAGAGCAGTTGGGTGGGGGTGCGGCCGTGCGCGGCCCGGCAGGCGTCGTTCTCCGCGGTCTGCTCGGAGAGGTGGACGTGCAGCGGCGCCTGCCGCCGCCGGGCCCAGGCGGCGACGGTGCCCAACTGCCCGGCGGGGACGGCGCGTACGGAGTGGATCGCGGCGCCGATCCGGGCGTGCTCGGCGCCCTTGAGGGCGTCGGCGCGCTCGGCCCAGGCGTCCGCCGTGCCGTCGGAGAAGCGCAGTTGGTGCCGGTTGGGCGGGTCGCCGAAGCCGGCGGAGAGGTAGGCGGTGTCGAGCAGGGTGATCCGGATGCCGGCGTCGGCGGCGGCCGCGATCAGTGCCTGGCCCATGGCGTTGGGGTCGTCGTAGCGGGTGCCGCCGGGCGCGTGGTGGAGGTAGTGGAACTCACCGACGCAGGTGATGCCGGCGAGCGCCATCTCGGCGTAGACGGCGCGGGCCAGGGCGTAGTAGCTGTCCGGGGTGAGTTTGTCGGCGACTCCGTACATGACCTCGCGCCAGGTCCAGAAGGAATCCGGCGCACGCCCCATGCCGTCCACCGGCGCTTGGCTCCGCGACCGCGGAGGTGCCCCGGTGCCGCTGTCCGCCTGGACGGTGCCGCGCAGGGCCCGGTGGAAGGCGTGGCTGTGCGTATTGCTCATGCCGGGGAGCGTCAGCCCGTGGAGGGCCTCGGCGCCCGGCGGGGGTGCCGGGGTCCCGGTGCGGACGGCCGTGATCCGCCCGTCCGCCACCTCCACGGTCACCCCGGACTCGACGTGCGCGCCCAGCCAGGCGTGTTCGAGCCAGTACGTCGTCGGTGTTGCCTGCGGCGTCAGCGGCACGCCAGCCCCTCCAGTACGTCGGCGAGTGCGGTGACCCCGGCGACGCAGTCGTCCTCGGTGGCCGCTTCGGCGGGCGAGTGCGAGACACCGGTGGGGTTGCGGACGAACAGCATGGCCGTGGGCACGGTCGCGGACAAAATACCCGCGTCGTGTCCCGCGCCGGTGCCCAGGACCGGCACGGGCCGCTCGCCCCGGGCGCCGAGGATCGCGCACAGTGCGTCGCGCAGGGCGTGCTGGAACTCCACGACGGGGGTGAAGGACTCCCGGACGACGTCCAGGTCGACGCCGTCGCGGGCGGCCCGTTCGGCGGCCGCCCGCTCGATCCCGGTGATCACGGTGTCCAGGGTGTCCTGGCCGGCGGCGCGGGCGTCCAGCCAGCCGCGCACCAGGGACGGGATGGCGTTGACGCCGTTCGGCTCGACGCTGACCTTCCCGAAGGTGGCCAGCGCGCCGGCCAGCCGGGCCTGTTCGCGGGCGGCGAGCACGGTCGCGGCGTAGGAGAGCATCGGGTCGCGCCGGTCCGTAAGACGCGTGGTGCCCGCGTGGTTGGCCTCGCCGCGGAAGTCGAACCGCCAGCGGCCGTGCGGCCAGATGGCGGAGGCGATGCCGACGGGGTCCCCGGAGAGGTCCAGGGCGCGGCCCTGCTCGACGTGGAGCTCGACGAACGCACCGATGGCGGCGAGCCGTTCGGGGTCCGGGCCGATCGCCTCGGGGTCGTGGCCGGCGCGCTCCATGGCCTGCGGGAGGCTGACGCCGTCGCCGTCGCGGAGGCGGTGCGCGTCCTCAAGGGTCAGCGCGCCGGCGGAGAGCCGGGAGCCGACGCAGGCGAGCCCGAAGCGGGCGCCCTCCTCGTCGCCGAAGTTGACGATCGCCAGCGGTTTGGCGAACTCCGCCCCGCGCTCCCGGAGTTCGTCGAGCGCGGCGAACGAGGAGACCACGCCGAGGGGGCCGTCGAAGGCGCCGCCGTCCGGGACGGAGTCCAGGTGCGAGCCGGTGACGACGGCCTCGCCGGGGGCCACGTCCCCGGCGGTGCTCGCGCCGAGCCAGGCCCACTGGTTGCCGTTGCGGTCGAGTTCGTAGGCGAGCCCGCGGGCCTGGGCCTGGGCCCGGAACCACGCGCGGCAGTCGGTGTCCGCGCCGGTCCAGGCGTAGCGGCGGTAGCCCCCGGAGGAGGAGTCGCGACCGAGCGGCTGCAACTCCTCCCACATCTCGTGGAACGAGGAGGTCACGCGCCCTCGCCCTCGCGCATCGGGATGCGGACGCCCCGCTCGGCGGCCACCTCGTCGGCGCGCTCGTAGCCGGCGTCGACGTGCCGGATGACGCCCATACCGGGGTCGTTGGTGAGCACCCGGCGGATCTTCTCGCCGGCCAGCGGGGTGCCGTCGGCGACCGTGACCTGTCCGGCGTGGATCGAGCGGCCCATGCCGACGCCGCCGCCGTGGTGCAGGGAGACCCAGGAGGCGCCGGAGGCGACGTTGACCATGGCGTTGAGCAGCGGCCAGTCGGCGATCGCGTCGGAGCCGTCCTTCATCGCCTCGGTCTCGCGGTACGGGGAGGCGACGGAGCCGCAGTCGAGGTGGTCGCGGCCGATGGCCAGCGGGGCCTTCAGCGTGCCGTCGGCGACCATCTCGTTGAACCGCTCGCCGGCCTTGTCGCGTTCGCCGTAGCCGAGCCAGCAGATCCGGGCGGGCAGGCCCTGGAAGTGGACCCGCTCCCCCGCCAGCTTGATCCAGCGGGCCAGCGACTCGTTCTCGGGGAAGAGGTCGAGGATGGCGCGGTCGGTGGCGGCGATGTCGGCCGGGTCGCCGGAGAGCGCCGCCCAGCGGAACGGGCCCTTGCCCTCGGCGAACAGCGGCCGGATGTAGGCGGGGACGAAACCGGGGAAGGCGAACGCCCGCTGGTAGCCGGCGAGCTGGGCCTCTCCGCGGATGGAGTTGCCGTAGTCGAAGACCTCGGCGCCGGCGTCCATGAAGCCGACCATGGCCTCGACGTGCTTGGCCATCGACTCGCGGGCGCGCTGGGTGAAGTCGGCGGGCTTCGCGGCCGCGTAGGCCGCCATGTCGGCGAAGTCGATGCCGACGGGCAGGTAGGCGAGCGGGTCGTGGGCGCTGGTCTGGTCGGTGACGATGTCGATCGGGGCGCCCTCGGCGAGCATCTGCGGCAGCAGTTCCGCGGCGTTGCCGAGCAGGCCGATGGAGAGCGGCTTGCGCTGGTCGCGGGCCTCGACGGCGAGTTGGAGGGCGTGCTGGAGGCTGTCCGCCCTGACGTCGAGGTAGCGGTGCTCGATGCGGCGCTCGATGGCGCGCGGGTCGCAGTCGATGCAGATCGCGACGCCGTCGTTCATGGTGACGGCGAGCGGCTGGGCGCCGCCCATGCCGCCGAGGCCGGCGGTGAGGGTGATGGTGCCGGCCAGCGTCCCGCCGAACTTCTTCGCCGCGACCGCCGCGAAGGTCTCGTAGGTGCCCTGGAGGATGCCCTGGGTGCCGATGTAGATCCACGAACCGGCCGTCATCTGGCCGTACATGGTGAGGCCGAGGGCCTCCAGGCGGCGGAACTCCTCCCAGTTGGCCCAGTCGCCGACGAGGTTGGAGTTGGCGATCAGCACCCGCGGCGCCCACTCGTGCGTCTGCATCACGCCGACCGGCCTGCCGGACTGGACGAGCATCGTCTCGTCCTGCTTGAGCGTGGTCAGGGTGCGCACCATGGCGTCGAAGGAGCGCCAGTCACGGGCGGCCTTGCCGGTGCCGCCGTAGACCACGAGCTGGTCCGGATGTTCGGCCACCTCCGGGTCGAGGTTGTTCTGCAGCATGCGCAGCGCGGCTTCCTGCTGCCATCCCCGTGCGCTCAGCTCCGTACCGCGCGGTGCCCGCACGGGTCGCGGTCCCGACATGGGCCGTGCCTCCCTGACTCCGAAGTGGATTGACCTATTCACAGTCTGGAGACACTGAATACCGCTAGTCAACAGGGCGTGGCGAGAAGTTTCCCCAGGCGGGATTTTCAACTTGCCCGCCGGGAAAGCCGAGTGCTAGCTTTCCCAGCAGGAAAGTTGAACGGGGGGGGCGCCGCCGGCGATCCTCCGCACCGTCCGAGACGGACCGTCCACGACGTCTTACGGGGAGGCGAAGGACATGACGACACCGGTGGATGCCGAGCAGGCCTGGCAGGATCTCCAGCGCATCCGAGTCCCTCAGGAGCGGGTGTACGACGAGGTCGAGCGCTGCGCGGGCGGCGACCGGCGCTCGACGTACCTGGTGGCAGCCGTGATGTGGGTCTACCTGGCCAGCACGGGCCTGGAGCTCCCGAAGTGGGGCATCTGGCTGACCCTCGCCGCGTACCTCGGCATCCTGGTCACCTTGCTGGTCGTCTACAGCCGCCGGCCCCGGGTGAAGCTGCACCGCTCGCGGTACAGCTGGCGCAGCGTCGCCGCCCTGTTCGCCGGCGCGCTCGTCGGCGGCGGCACGATCCTTCTGACCGGCCTCCTGACCCGCTGGCTGGCGCTGCCCTACGGCAGCCTGATCCAGGCCACGGTCTCGGCCGGCGCCTTCGTGCTGTTCGCCGGGCCGACCAACCGCTGGGCGATCAGCCCGCTCCGGAGCCGCGCCCTGAGCAACGGCCCGGAGAAGACCCTTCATCAGGAGGCCGGCCGATGAGCACTCCCTCAGGCTTCGACGAACTGATCCACCCGTCCACCCGGCTGTCCGTGGTGGCCCTGCTGTCCGCCACCGAATGGGCCGACTTCCCGTTCATCCGCGACAGCCTCTCGCTCAGCGACTCCGCGCTCTCCAAGCAGCTGCACACGCTGGAGGAGGCGGGGTATCTGGAGATCCGCAAGGAGGGCGGCGGCCGCAAGCGGCGCACCAAGGTGCGGCTGACGGCCCGTGGCCGCACCGCCTTCGACGGCCATGTCGCCGCCCTCCGCGCCATCGTCGAGGGCGCGGGCACCACGGCGACCGCCCCCACGCCCCCGCATCACGCGGAGGCCGGCCGATGACCACCACCGCACGCCCGGAGAGCAGCACGATGACCACCCCAGCCACCGCCCCGGCCGGCGCCGCGCCGGTCGTCGAGGTCCGTGACCTGCGGATGTCCTACGGCAGCACCGACGTCCTGCGGGGCGTCGAGCTGGACATCCGGCGCGGCGAGGTCTTCGCCCTGCTCGGGCCGAACGGCGCGGGCAAGACCACCACCGTCGAGATCCTGGAGGGCTTCCGGCAGCGGTCCGCCGGCGAGGTCCGCGTCCTCGGGTCGGACCCGGCGCGCGGCGACGACGCCTGGCGCGGCCGGATCGGGCTGGTCCTCCAGTCCTGGCGCGACCACCGCCGCTGGCAGGTCGCCGAGCTGCTGACGCACTTCGCGACGTACTACCCCGACCCCCGCGACCCGGCCGGGCTGCTGGATCTGGTCGGCCTCACCGGGCAGGCGCGGCAGCGCGTCGACCGGCTCTCCGGCGGCCAGCGCCGGCGGCTCGACGTCGCGCTCGGCATCGTCGGCCGCCCCGAGCTGCTGTTCCTGGACGAGCCCACCACCGGTTTCGACCCCGCGGCGCGCCGCGACTTCCACGACCTGGTCGAGCGCCTGGCCCGCGAGGAGGGCGTCACGGTCCTGCTGACCACCCATGATCTGGCCGAGGCCGAGCGGCTGGCCGACCGGATAGCGATGCTGGTCGACGGCCGGATCCGGGCCTGCGGCACCCCGAGCGAGCTGGCCCGGCGGGCCGCCGCCCAGGCCGAGGTCCGCTGGACGGCGGCCGACGGCACACCGCGCCACGAGCACACCGCCGACCCGTCCCGCCTGGTGTGGGAGCTGCACCGGGAGGCGGCCGGGCCGATCGCCGACCTGGAGGTGCGCCGGCCGACGCTGGAGGACACCTACCTGCACATGGTGCACGGGCGGGGCGAGGACGGGGACGAGCACGACGACGAGCACCGCACCGGCCTGCCGGCCGACGGCGGCACGGGGAAGGCGGACGCGGCATGAGGGGGACGGACATGACGGCGACGGCGACGGACACCGGCCCGGGCGTCGAGGACCGGGGTCGCGCGGCGGCGGCCGGGGGCCGCGGCTCCGGCACCGGCGGGGGCGGGGCCCGTCCCGCGCGGCTGCGCGCCTGGCAGGCGGGCTTCCGGCGCGGCGGCATCGAGCTGCGCCATCTGCTGCGCAACCGCAAGGAGTTGACCGGCTACCTCAGCAACGTGGTGGTGGCCCTGCTGCTCGCCACCTTCATCAGCGACGACGTGCCCGGCACCCGGATCCCGATGGCGCATCTGACCCTGGCCGGCTTCTCCGCGTACCTGCTGTTCCAGATCGGCCTGCTCAACCTCCCGCAGATCCTGGTGACCGAGCGCGAGGAGGGCACCCTGCTGCGGCTGCGGGCCACCCCCGGCGGCATACCGGCCTACCTCATCGCCAAGTCGCTGCTGATCGTGGTCATGGCGGTGGGCACCCTGGTGGTCCTGCTGGGCGTCGGCGCGGTGCTGGTGGACGGTCCGCTGCCGCACGGCCCGGTCGGCTGGCTGACGCTGCTGTGGGTCACCGCGCTCGGTCTGCTCGCCGTCGTCCCGCTGGGCGCGGCGATCGGGGCGGTGCTCCCCAATCCGCGTGAGGCGCTGGCGTTGATCATGCTGCCCTCGATGGGCCTGCTGATCACCTCGGGTGCGATGTTCCCGATATCCCGGATGCCGGCACTGGTGCAGGACATCGCGTCGGTCTTCCCGCTCCGGTGGATGGCGCAGGGCCTGCGTGCGGCCCTACTGCCGGACGCCGCCCGCGCCGCGGAACCGGCCGGCTCCTGGCAGCTGCCGACGGTCGCCCTGGTCCTGGCCGCCTGGGCCGTCCTGGGCTTCCTTCTGGCCGTCCCGCTGCTGCGCCGCGCGACCCGCCGCGAGTCCGGCTCCCGGCTGACCGCCCGGCAGGACAAGGCCCAGCTCAGCGGCGCCCCCACGGCGTAGAGCCGGGTGGTGGAGGAGCCGGGGCGCCCGGACACGAGGTGCACCCCGGCCCTCCACCACCCCTTCACTCCGCACGGCCCGTCGGCCCATGGCGCACGGCCCCGCCGAATGATGGAGTTGACTCATGAACTTCACGGACCGAGACCGCGTCGTCCAGGCAGCCCTCACCCAGGGGCTGGTCAGTCCCGGCCAACCGGTGGCCGGGCTGCTCGACGTCGCCGGCGTCCGCCGGTCGGCGGCCGAACTCCGGGCCGCCTTCGAGGAGTTCACCGCACCGGGCACACCGGTGCTGCACGCGTTCGCGGTGAAGGCCGCCTCGCTGGTGCCCGTGCTGCGGCTGCTGGCCCAGGAGGGGATCGGCTGCGAGGTGGCCAGCCCCGGCGAGCTGGCGCTGGCCCGGGCCGCCGGGGTCCCGGCCCGGCACACCGTCCTGGACTCCCCCGCCAAGGCCCTCGCCGAGCTCCGCGAGGCGCTGGCCCTGGGCATCGCCGTCAACGTCGACAACCACGAGGAACTCTCCCGTATCGACCGGATGATGGCCTCGGCCCCGTCCACCGCGCCGATCGGGCTGCGGGTCAATCCGCAGATCGGCGGCGGCAGCATCGGCCCGATGAGCACCGCCACCGACACCTCCAAGTTCGGCATCCCGCTGCGCGACCCGGGCGCCCGCGAGTGGGTCGTCCGGGCCTGCCTCGACCGCCCGTGGCTGACCAGGCTGCACGCCCATGTCGGCTCCCAGGGCATGCCGCTGGAGCGGATGGCGGAGGGCGTCCGGGCGCTCTACGACCTCGCCGAGGAGATCAACGAGCAGGCCGGCGGCGGCCGGATCACCACCCTCGACATCGGCGGCGGCCTGCCCGTCAACTTCTCCTCCGACGCCGTCACCCCGACCTACCGCGAGTACGCCGCGCTGCTGCACTCCGCCGTGCCCGGCCTGTTCTCCGGGCGCTACGGCCTGGTCACCGAGTTCGGGCGGTCGCTGCTGGCCAAGCACGGCATGGTGCTGGCCCGGGTGGAGTACGCGAAGTGGGCCGGCGGCCGGCCGATCGCGGTCACCCACGCCGGGGCCCAGGTCGCCACCCGCACGGTCTTCGCGCCCGCGTCCTGGCCGCTCCGGGTGGCGGCGTACGACGCCAAGGGCCGCCCGAAGAACGGGGCGCCGGTACCGCAGGACATCGCCGGCCCGTGCTGCTTCGCCGGCGACCTGGTCGCCGAGAACCGCCCGCTGCCCCTGCTGGAGTCCGGCGACCACACCGCCCTGCTGGACACCGGCGCGTACTACTTCTCCACCCACTTCGCCTACAACGCCCTGCCCAGGCCCGGCATCTACGGCTACGCGCCGGGCCCCGACGACACGTTCCGCTTCGCCACCGTCCGCACCCCGCAGTCCCTGGAGGAGCTCACCGCGGAGAGCGGCGCCGAGCACGCCGACGAACTGCGGAAACTGGCCCTGGGCTGAGGAACCGCCCCAGGGCCGGGAGCCCGGAAGCCGCCCCCGGCCTCACTCCACGAACAGTCCCCGTTCCGCCGCCCTGGCGTCGAACTCCTCCAGGCGGGCCTGGGCGTCCGGGAGGTCGTCGCACATCGCCTCCAGCAGGACGCGCCCCAGGAGCATCGGCGCGCAGGCGGTGTCGAAGGCCAGGCCGGTGCCGACCGGGGCCGGGAGGAGCAGGTCGGTGTGGCGGGCGACCGGCGCGAAGGCGCTGTCCGCGACGGTGACGACGGTGAGCCCGGCGCCGCGGGCGTAGGCGAGGGCGTCGACGACCTCACGCGGATGACGGGGCAGCGCGAAGCACAGCAGGGCGCTGGCCCCGGCGTGCACCGCGGCGTCGATGCGGTCGGCGAGCAGGGTGCCGCCCTCGTCCAGCAGCCGGACGTCGGGGTGGACCTTCCGCGCGAAGTACACGAACCCGGCGGCCTGGGCGGTGGCGGCCCGCAGCCCGAGCACCGGCAGCGGGCGGGAGGCGGCGAGCAGCCGGCCGGCCTCGGTGACCGGCACGGGGTCGGCGAGCGCCTCGGCCAGGCGCCGGAGGTTGTCGATCTCCGCCTGGACGGCCTGCTGGTACTCGTTGTGCGCGCCGGGGGCGGCGGGCTTCTCGGCGGGCGCGACGTCCCGTAGGTGGCGGCGCAGCGCCGGGTAGCCGTCGAAGCCGAGCGCGACCGCGAAGCGGGTGACGGACGGCTGGCTGACGCCGGCCAGTTCGGCCAGTTCGACGCTGGAGAGGAAGGGCGCGTCGGCGGCCCGCCGCACCATGCAGTGGGCGATCCGGCGCTGGGTGGGGGTCAGCCGGTGCCCCTCGAAGAGCCGCTGGAGGCGGGTGGCGGTGCCGGTGGCGCCGCCCGCTGCCGTGTGCCTCGCCGCGCCCGTCTCTCGCTGCTGCGTCCCGTCCGTGCGGACGCCGTTGTCCCCGTCCCCGCTCATCGCCTCTTCTTCCCGGCCCGGTCCGGGGCCTTGACGTCGGTCCACCGACTGTACGGAACTCCCGGCCCCGGCGGTCCCGGGTGCGGGGCGGAAGGGACGTGGCGGCGGGCCGGGGCACCCGCCGCCGGCCGGCCCGCCGCCCCCGAAGCCCCCCAGAACCCCCGAAGCCCCTGAAGCCCCTGAAGCCCCCGGCTACCCCGCGTACCGCATCGGCAGCCCGAACAGCGGGAAGAGCCGCTCGGTGTCCAGGAAGGAGTGGAGTCCGGCGACCCGGCCGTCGGCGAGGTCGATGACCTGGATCGCCCAGGCGGTGCCGCCCGCGCGGTACTGCGCGAAGGCCGGCGTCCCGTTCGCCGCCAGCGGCACCAGCCGCGAGCCCGCGCAGGCGCGGCCCGGTCCGCGCATCCAGCTCACCGCGTCCGCGCGGCCGCGCAGCCACAGTGCGAACGGCGGCATGGAGACCGTGCAGTCCTCGTGCAGGACGGCCGTCAGGGCGGCCATGTCGAAGCGTTCGAAGGCGTCCACATAGCGGGCGAGCAGGGCCCGTTGGGCGTCGTCCAGCGGTCGTTGCGGGGCCGCGGACGGGCCGTCGCCGGACGCGGCCAGGGTGGCGCGGGCACGCTGGAGGGCGCTGTTGACCGAGGCGACGGAGCTGCCGAGCAGCTCGGCCACCTCGCTCGCCGACCAGCTGAGCACCTCCCGCAGGATCAGCACCGCCCGCTGCCGGGGCGCCAGCCGCTGGAGCGCGGAGACGAACGCCAGCCGGACCGACTCCCGGGCCACCGCGGTGTCCGCCGGGTCGCCGGCGCCGGCCAGCACCCGCGCGTCGGGGACCGGGCCGATCCAGGCCGTCTCCGGCAGCTCGGTGCCGATCGGGTTGCGGACGCCCGACGGAGACGAGAGGTCCATGGGGCGGGCGCGGCGGCTGCTGCCCTTGAGGAGGTCGAGGCAGACGTTGGTGGCGATGCGGTAGAGCCAGGAGCGCAGGGAGGCCCGGCCCTCGAAGCGGGCGTGGCCGCGCCAGGCGCGGACCATGGTCTCCTGGACGGCGTCCTCGGCCTCGAAGGCGGAGCCGAGCATCCGGTAGCAGTAGCCGGTCAGTTCGGTGCGGTACGCCTCCAGCCGGTCGGCCAAGTCGCCCGATTCCGCGGGCCGTTGGGGCCCGGAGGACGCGCC
This sequence comes from Streptomyces sp. NPDC093097, assembly GCF_044754325.1. Classification (NCBI taxonomy): domain Bacteria; kingdom Bacillati; phylum Actinomycetota; class Actinomycetes; order Kitasatosporales; family Streptomycetaceae; genus Streptomyces; species Streptomyces sp. NPDC093097. The sequence continues at coordinate 15,147 of NZ_JBIVOW010000030.1, read as the reverse complement.
GTCCGCCGACCCCGGCGCCGCGCCCCCGCCCGCCGCCGTTCCTGTACCGACCATGCCCCGTTGCACGCGAATCGCCCCTCCCCGTCCCCCGACGTCCACCCTGCGCGCCCGACGCTACCGGAGCGCCGGACCCCGGCCCGCACCTCACGCCTCACCCCGCGCACGAACCGGGTGCGCCACGGCAAATCGCCCACCGGGCACGGCAATTCACCTCCCGCCTATTGACCTGCCATTCACCGCCCTTGATCCTGCATGGACCCATGCACCGGCAGGGCGGCGGAAGGGGCGCACCCATGGCAGGCCTGATCGAACGGCGCTCGATCGACGTCGTCCCGGACGACGAGCGGCACGGCAGCGCGGCCGGCCAGTTCACCCTCTGGCTCGGCGCCAACCTCCAGATCACCGCCGTCGTCACCGGCGCGCTGGCCGTGGTCTTCGGGGCCGGCGCCTTCTGGGCGCTGATCGGGCTGCTGCTGGGCAATCTCGCGGGCGGGGCGGTGATGGCACTGCACTGCGCGCAGGGGCCGCGGCTCGGGCTGCCGCAGATGATCACCTCCCGGGCGCAGTTCGGGGTGCGCGGGGCGGCGGTGCCGCTGGCGCTGGTCATCGTGATGTACATCGGGTTCTTCGCCAGCGGCAGCGTGCTCGCCGGGCAGGCGGTGGGCGAGCTCACCCACCTCGGCCAGACGACCGGGATCGTGCTCTTCGCCGCCGTCACCGCGCTCGCCGCGGCCGTCGGCTACCGCCTGATCCACCTGCTCGGCAAGGTCGCCGGGCTGGTCTGCGCGCTGGCCTTCGTCTACCTCGGCGCCCGCCTGCTCCAGCGCGCCGACCTCGCCACACTGCTCCACGACCGCGGCTTCGGACTGCCGGTCTTCCTGCTCGCGGTCTCGCTCTCGGCGTCCTGGCAGCTGGCGTTCGGCCCGTACGTGGCGGACTACTCCCGCTACCTGCCGCGCCACACCTCGACCCGGGCGACCTTCTGGTGGACGCTGGGCGGCTCCGTGCTGGGCGCACAGTGGTCGATGGCCTTCGGGGCGCTGGCCGCCGCCGCGGCCCCGAAGGCGTTCGTGGGCCACGAGGTCGGCTACCTCGTCGGGTTGGGCGGCACCGGACTGATCGCCTCGTTCCTCTACTTCGTCATCGCCCTCGGCAAGCTCACCATCAACGTCCTCAACACCTACGGCGGCTTCATGTCGCTGGTCACCAGCGTCAGCGGCTTCCGCGGACTGGGGGCACCTCCCGCCGAAGGTGGGGGACCGAATCTCTCGGCGCGCGGCCGCTCCGCGTACCTCGTCGGCATCATGGTGGCCGGCACCGCCGTCGCCCTCCTGGGCGCGGACTCCTTCCTCGCCTCCTTCAAGGACTTCCTGCTCTTCCTGCTGACGTTCTTCACGCCCTGGTCGGCGATCAACCTCGTCGACTACTACCTGCTCTCCAAGGAGCGCTACGACATCCCCGCGCTCCATGACCCCGCCGGCCGCTACGGCGCCTGGAACGTCCGGGCCCTGACCGTCTACACCGTCGGCGTGCTCGCCCAACTCCCGTTTCTGGCCACGGCGTTCTACACCGGCCCGCTGGTCGCCCCGCTCGGCGGCGCCGACATCTCCTGGCTGGTGGGCCTGGCGGTGCCCGCCGTCCTGTACTGGCTCGCCGCCCGCCGCGACACCGCGCGGCTCGCGGAACCGCCGGCCCCCGAGGACCGGGAGGCACCCGCCGTTTCGGGGGGCTAGCCCTACCGCGCCGCCGCCGGCCCGGCCGTAGTCTCGGCGCCATGGCGACACACGACCCTGAGCTGAGGAAAGAACTCGACGCGACCCTCCAGACGCGCAAGGAGCTGGGGCCGGAGTACGAGTCGGAGCTCCTGGAGTCCTTCCTGGAGAAGCTCGATCAGAACGTCGACCGGCGGGTGCGCCGACAACTGGCCGAGCAGCAGATGCAGGTGGCGCGCGGGACGCAGCCGGCGCGCCGGGCGGACGCCGGCACCGAGTTCTGGCAGCGGTTCGCGGTCGCCATGGTCTCCCTGGTGCTGGCCATCCCGCTGTCCGCGATCGCGGTGGTCAACGCCGGGCTGGCCGGTCTGGCGGTGTGCTGGGCCGGCATCGTCGGCGTCAACGCCGTGCACGGCCTATGGCTGCAGGCGGCGCTGCGGCAGCGGACGGAGCGGCGCGACGCGGACGCGGACTGACCGCGCCGGCGGCGGGCGGGCGGCCCGGTCGTCCGGTCGGTCGTCCGGTCGGTCGTCCGGTCGGTCGTCCGGTCGGCGAAAAGAAGATCGCGGGGACCGCCGCACCCCGGCCGAAGCCAGGGGCGGGACGACGGCGGTCCCCGCACGAGACGCGAGCCGGGTCAGGGCCGGTCGTCGCATCCTGGCGACCGCGGAGGTCCGGGAGCCGCTCCGGAGGTCCGCATCGCCTGGGCATCACTGTGCCGGAGAAGTGTTAAGCCCGTGCTGCGTACACGTGACGCATACGTGCCTCTTGCGCCGACGGGCCGTTCCCTGACGGACACTTGACGCCGGGGCGGAGGGTGCCGCCCCGGCGCCGCCTGCCTACTTCCCGGCCCCGCGGGCCAGGTACGCCAGCAGGTCCTGCCGGCTCACCACGCCCTTGGGCTTGCCCTCGACGAGGACGATCGCCGCGTCGGCGTTCTCCAGCACCGCCATCAGGTCGGAGACCGGCTCGCCCGAACCGACCTGCGGCAGCGGCGGGCACATGTGCTTCTCCAGCGGGTCCGACAGCGCGGCGCGCTGGGTGAACAGCGCGTCCAGCAGCTCCCGTTCGACGACCGAGCCGACGACCTCGGCGGCCATCACGTCGGGGTGCCCGGCGCCCGGCTTGACGATCGGCATCTGCGAGACGCCGTACTCGCGCAGCACCTCGATGGCCTCGCCGACGGTCTCCTCCGGGTGCATGTGCACCAGGGACGGCAGCGCGCCCTCCTTGTACTGGAGGACCTCACCGACCCGGGCGGCGGTGCCGCTCTCCTCCAGGAAGCCGTAGTCGGCCATCCACTCGTCGTTGAAGATCTTCGAGAGGTAGCCGCGGCCGCTGTCCGGCAGCAGGATCACCATCACGTCGTCCGGCCCGAGCCCCTCGGCGACCCGCAGACCGGCCACCACGGCCATCCCGCAGGAGCCGCCGACCAGCAGCCCCTCCTCCTTGGCCAGCCGCCGGGTCATCTGGAAGGCGTCCTTGTCCGAGACCGCCACGATCTCGTCGGCGACCGTGCGGTCGTAGGCGCTCGGCCAGAAGTCCTCGCCGACGCCCTCGATCAGGTACGGCCGGCCGGAGCCGCCGCTGTAGACCGAGCCCTCCGGGTCGGCGCCGACGACCTTGACCTTGCCGTCACTGACGTCCTTCAGATAGCGGCCGGTGCCGCTGATGGTGCCGCCGGTGCCGACGCCGGCCACGAAGTGGCTGATCCGCCCGTCGGTCTGCTCCCACAGCTCCGGCCCGGTGCTCTCGTAGTGCGAGCGCGGGTTGTTGGGGTTGCTGTACTGGTCGGGCTTCCACGCGCCGGGCGTCTCACGCACCAGGCGGTCGGAGACGTTGTAGTACGAGTCCGGGTGCTCGGGGTCGACCGCCGTCGGGCAGACCACCACCTCGGCGCCGTAGGCCCGCAGCACGTTGATCTTGTCCGTCGAGACCTTGTCGGGGCAGACGAAGATGCACTTGTAGCCCTTCTGCTGGGCCACGATCGCAAGGCCCACGCCCGTGTTGCCGGACGTCGGCTCCACGATCGTGCCGCCCGGCTGCAACTCGCCCGACTCCTCGGCGGCCTCGATCATCCGCAGAGCGATCCGGTCCTTGACCGATCCCCCGGGGTTGAAGTACTCGACCTTCACCAGGACGGTGGCCTGGATCCCTTGAGTAACGTTGTTGAGCCGCACGAGCGGGGTGTTGCCGACGAGCTCAATCATCGAATCGTAAAACTGCACGGTGGTCTCCGCGGTCGGGGCACGCTCTCCTGCGCCTGTGCTGCCAGCCTATTGCCCTGGTGGACCAAGGGCCCCCGGCTTTGTTCGGAGGGCTCCATCGGGGGCCCGGAGCGTTGCACGGGGGCCCGGAGCGGGAATCCTCCCGGTGAAGGTGTTCTTGCCCTCATCCGAGCGCGTCCGGCCCTTGCGCCGCGGCGCGCCCGCGCTGCACGGGGAGGTCCGGCCGATGGCGACGACGGTGACGACGGTGACGACGAGGTCCACGGCGAGGGTGGCACGGCGGATCGCGACCGCGGCCGCGTTCGGCGGCGGCGGGATCGGCCTGCTCGGCGTGGCCGGCGTCGGGCTGCTGCTGACCGAGGCCCGGCTGGCCCGCCGCACGGTCGGCGGCTCCAGCGACATCTCGCCGTGCGCCGACGGCCGCTACGGTGCCGCCTTCGGCCACCGCACCGACCGGCCCCCGCTGCGGCTCGGCTACCTCGGCGACTCCACCGCGGCCGGCCAGGGCGTCCACCGCCCCTCCCAGACCCCCGGCGCGCTGCTGGCCTCGGGCCTGGCCGCGCTCGCCGAGCTGCCCGTCGACCTCCGCAACGTCGCGCTGCCCGGCGCCCGGTCCGACGACCTGCCCCGCCAGGTGGAGCTGCTGCTCGCGGACGGCGCCCAGGTCCCCGACCTCTGCGTCGTCATGATCGGCGCCAACGACGTCACCCGCCGGCTGCCGCCCGCGCAGTCGGTGCGGTACCTGTCCGAGGCGGTGCGCACGCTGCGCGCCGCGGGCTGCGAGGTCGTCGTCGGCACCTGCCCGGACCTGGGCACCATCGAGCCGGTCTACCAGCCGCTGCGCTGGGTGGCCCGCCGGCTCTCCCGGCAGCTGGCCGCCGCGCAGACCATCGGCGTGGTCGAGGCCGGCGGGCGGACGGTCTCGCTCGGCGCGCTGCTCGGCCCGGAGTTCGAGGCGCGCCCCCGGGAGCTGTTCGGCCCGGACAACTACCACCCCTCGGCCGAGGGGTACGCCACCGCCGCGATGGCCATGTTCCCGACGGTGTGCGCGGCGCTCGGGCTGTGGCCCGAGGAGGAGCGGCCGGAGCCGGCCCGGCGCGAGGGCATCCTCCCGGTCGAGCAGGCCGCCGCCCGGGCCGCCTCCGAGGGCGGCACGGAGGTCACCGGCTCCCGCGCCCCCTGGGCCCTGCTCAAGCACCGCCGGCGCCGCCAGCTCCCGGCGCCGGAGGAGACCGCGGCGGAACGCCCGTCGATCACGGGCTAGAACGGGCCGGAACGGGCCGGACGGGGCCGCTCGGCCCGCTCCGTGCGCGCCCCGCGGGGGAATACCCGCGGCCCCGCCCCCGTTCCCATAAGCGCCCGCTTAGAAAAGAGGCCCGCATCACAGCGCGCACCCCGTGACCTTCGCACTACGTGCAGGTAACTTCCCAGACGGTCTGCCCTGTTCAGCGCCCGCCGCCGCGCGACGAGGCACCGGACGCCGCACTTACTCACTCCTTGGAGCCGTGATGCCCGAAGCCGTGATCGTCTCAGCCGCCCGCTCCCCGATCGGCCGCGCTTTCAAGGGCTCCCTCAAGGACCTGCGTCCGGACGACCTCACCGCCACGATCATCCAGGCCGCCCTCGCCAAGGTCCCCGAGCTGGACCCGACCGAGATCGACGACCTGATGCTCGGCTGCGGTCTGCCCGGCGGCGAGCAGGGCCACAACCTCGGCCGCATCGTGGCCGTCCAGATGGGGATGGACCACCTCCCGGGCTGCACCATCACCCGGTACTGCTCCTCCTCGCTCCAGACGTCCCGGATGGCACTGCACGCCATCAAGGCCGGCGAGGGCGACGTCTTCATCTCGGCGGGCGTCGAGACGGTCTCGCGCAGCGTCAAGGGCTCCTCCGACGGCCTGCCCGACACCCACAACCCGCTCTTCGCGGACGCCGAGGCCCGGACGGCCGCCCGTGCCGAGCAGGAGGGCGCGGGCTGGCACGACCCGCGCGAGGACGGCCTGGTCCCGGACGCGTACATCGCGATGGGCCAGACCGCGGAGAACCTCGCCCGCCTCAAGGGCATCACCCGCCAGGACATGGACGAGTTCGGCGTCCGGTCGCAGAACCTCGCCGAGCAGGCGATCAAGGCCGGCTTCTGGGAGCGGGAGATCACCCCGGTCGAGCTGCCCGACGGCACGGTCGTCTCCAAGGACGACGGCCCGCGGGCCGGCGTGACCCTGGAGGGCGTGCAGGGCCTGAAGCCGGTGTTCCGCCCCGACGGCCTGGTCACCGCCGGCAACTGCTGCCCGCTCAACGACGGCGCCGCGGCGCTGGTGATCATGTCCGACGCCAAGGCCCGCGAGCTGGGCCTGACCCCGCTGGCCCGGATCGTCTCCACCGGCGTCTCCGGCCTCTCGCCCGAGATCATGGGCTACGGCCCGGTGGAGGCCAGCAGGCAGGCACTCAAGCGCGCCGGCCTGTCGATCTCCGACATCGACCTGGTGGAGATCAACGAGGCGTTCGCCGCCCAGGTGATCCCCTCCTACCGCGATCTGGGCATCGACCTGGACCGGCTGAACGTCAACGGCGGCGCGATCGCCGTCGGCCACCCCTTCGGCATGACCGGCGCCCGGATCACCACCACCCTGATCAACTCCCTCCAGTGGCACGACAAGCAGTTCGGCCTGGAGACCATGTGCGTGGGCGGCGGCCAGGGCATGGCGATGGTCATCGAGCGGCTGAGCTGAGCCGCAGCGGAGGGTGGGGGCCGGGTGCGAGGAACGAGTGCCCGGCACCCGCCCGCAGCGGAGGCGACGCTCAGCGCGACCATGGACACGCGCGGCTGAGCTGAGCCGCAGCGGAGGGTGGGGGCCGGGTGCGAGGAACGAGTGCCCGGCACCCGCCCGCAGCGGAGGCGAGGCTCAGCGCGACCATGAGCACGCGCGGCTGAGCTGAGCCGCAGCCGCAGCCGCAGCGAGGAAGCGCCTTTGAAGGGTGCGCGGGGAAACGGACCAACTCCCGTTCCCTGCGCACCCTTCGCTGTCGTCCGGACACCGTCCGCGACGGCGGGTGACCCGGGTCACTCGGTGACAAGATCGCGACCCAATCGCTCCCAGGATTGTGACCAACATCCCGGTGAATCGGCGTTCTTGCAGCTCAGCCGTGGGGCACCACACCCCAGGAGCCCCCAAGTGCACCCCATTTCAGGACATACCACCCTGCGATCAGTCGCCGACCTCGGTCACGCTGTTGTAGGAAGTCGGAGAACAATCTGCTAACGGGAGTACGCCGGTGATCCGGTCCGCGACAGTGTGCGCGTAAGCCCGGAAGTGAGCGAACCACCGAAAGGTGCGCGCCTCGCGAGTGCGAGGCTTGAGCGAAGCGAGGTTTCGGCATGACTGTCACCACCCTCGTCCTGCTGCTGGCCGCGGCGGTCGCAGTGGTGCTGGGCGCCGCCGCCCTGCACACCGCCCGTACGCTGCGCCGCCAGCTCACCACGCTGCACGCCGAGCTCGTCGCCGCCCGCGCGGAGGCCGTCGACCGGGCCGAGGCCGCGGCGACGGTCCCGGCCGCCCGTGGTGTCCCGGCCGGCGAGACCCCGCTCGCGGACATACGCGCCGCCGTCGCGGACGCGCTGGCCGAGGAGCGGGAGCGGGAGCTCGCCGAGGCGCGCGCCTTCTGGGCGGCGCAGGAGGCCCGGGACGCCGCGGACGCCCCGTCGCTGCCCGGCCCGCTGCCCAGCTTCGGCGACGAGGGTCCGCTCGACGGCCGCGAGGGGCGCCGGGAGCACACCGAGCGCCTGGACCTGGACCGCTTCGACCACCATCCGTTCGTGCCGCGCCAGGCCGATCTGGCCGGGCTGGAGTCGCTGCTGGGCCCGGAGGTCCTGGAGCCGCTGCCCGCACTGGAGCCCGTCGAGGCCCTGGAGTCACTGGAGGCGCTGGAGTCCGTCGAGGCTCTGGAGGCCCTGGACGCGCCGGAGTTCGAGCTGGCCGAGGAGACCGAGTCCGCCGAGCTGGCCGCCGCCCGCCGGCGCCACCCCTCGCACCCGGACTTCTCCCCCGCCCCGGCGATCGGCGACCACGAGCGCACGGTGGCGCGCCTGGACGAACTGGCCCGCGAGGCCACCCCGCTCGCCGATGTGCGCCCCGGCCCGCTGGGCACCCTGGACGTGTACGTCTTCACCGACGGCACCACGCTCTGCCTGACCCCCGGGCACCGCGAGACCGCCGAGAGCGTGGCGGACGCGCTGCGCGACGGCCACACCCCGGTGCTGCTGGGCGGCTCGGGGATCTCCGGCGCCTACGCCCTGACGTTCTCCTGGGGCGAGCGCCGCGACGAGAGCGTCTACATCCTCGCCGACCGGGTCATCGCCTCGCTCTGAGCCGCGTCCCGCACCCGCCGCAGGGCCTCCGCCAGGTGTACGGCGGGGGCCGCTTTCGCGTCAGCTTCGCCGCCGGCCGCGGCGGTCCGCAGCGCCTCGACGAGGTCGTGGCCGGCCACCGCCACCTGGTCCCCGGCCGCGAACATCCCGGCGTCCGGGAGTTCCACGGGCCGCCCCCCGGGGCGTTCGATCAGCTGCGCACGGGCCGCCAACTCCCGCGCCAGCGCGAGCCCTTCGGCCGCGGCACCGCGGCGCAGGGCGCTCTGCGGCAGCGCCCGGAGGCGGTCGGCGAGCGCGTCCACGGCGGTCTGCAAAGGCGTCACGTCAAGCACGTCGTGAGCCTAAGCGCAACGCCCGGGTGGTTGCCAACGCCTGAACCCTCAGGCACGGTGAGCGGAAGAACCAGCATCGACCGCGTCCGGAGGCGCCGATGTCACAGTCCTTCTCCGAAGAAACCCACCGGAACATGCTCTCCCGAATCCCGCACTGCACCGGCCGGGATATCTCCGAATGGCTCCGCACCGTCGACGACGGCCCCGCCCTCATCCGCTTCGACGAAAAGGTCAGCTGGCTGCGCGGCGCGCACAACCTCTCCTACGGCCACGCCAAGGCGATCGTCCACGAACACGATCTCCGGCGCGCCGCCCGCAAGTTCTGACCCCGGCGACGGACCGCGTCCGCCATGCGCGAGGGGCCCGCGGGCAGTCGCCCGCGGGCCCCTCGTCCGCTGCGCGGTGGGACCGGATCCGCGTCAGTCGCGCAGGATCGAGATCAGCCGCAGCATCTCCCAGTAGATCCACACCAGGGTCATGGTCAGGCCGAACGCGGCCAGCCAGGACTCCTCGCGCGGCGCGCCGTAGGCGATGCCGTCCTCGACCTGCTTGAAGTCCATGGCGAGGAAGGCCGCGCCGAGGCAGATGCCGACGACGCCGAAGAGGATGCCCAGGCCGCCGCTGCGGAAGCCGAGGCCGTCACCCCCGCCGAACACCATGAACAGCAGGTTGACCAGCGAGAGCAGGACGAAGCCCAGCGCGGCGATCATCACGAAGCGGGTGAACCGCTCGGTGACCCGGACGATCCGGGTCTTGTAGGCGACGAGCATGGCGACGAACACCGCCATCGTGCCCAGCACCGCCTGCATCGGGGCGCCGTTCAGCTTCGGCAGGGCGTTGAGGTAGCCGCTGAGCGCGCCGAGGAAGACACCCTCCAGCGCCGCGTAGCCCAGGATCAGGGCCGGGACCGGCTTGCGCATGAAGGACTGGATGAAGCCGAGCACCGTCGCGGCCAGACCGGCGCCGATCGCGAAGCCGAGCTGCCCGGTGAGGAAGAGCCAGCCGACCGCGGCACCGGCGATGACCGTGCCGAGCGTCAGGCCGGTGCGGGTGACGACGTCGTCCATCGTCATCGGGCGGGTCTGCGGGGTGGACTGCGGTGCGTACTGCGGCGCCTGGGTGGCGTACGGGTTGGTTCCGGCGTACGGGTTCGCTCCGGCGTACGGATCGGCGGCGGGGCCCCCGGCCTGCGGCGGCGCGTTGAAGCCCGCGTAGCCGGTGCCTCGGCTGAACCCCCGTCGCGAGAAGACCGGGTTGCTGCTCCTCATCTCACTCCTCCATGGCCGCCCTGCGCGGCCTTGACGCAAGCGTAATGGCTTGGCAAAGAGACGTCTCTCGTTCTCGGGCAGGATCTTCCCCCGCGCCGCGGACGACATGTCCTCTCCCTGGAGGACGCCCAGAGGTGCACGGAGGTGCCCGCGCACACGGTTCCGACGCAACGGAGCCGCCTTCGTCACATCGTGTGCGACTGGCGCTGTGTCATGTGCCACTTCGGGGCGGCCACACGGGCGGACCGGTCCGCCCGATAGTCCGGACAAAATCCGGGTAATCGATCTTTTCTCCTCGGTCTCGAACGGGTATTTCCCCATCCGTCAACTCCGAGAGGCCACCGTCACCGACATGATCGGAATCCGATAAAGATCAGATCTCGTCCGCACACAGGCAACCGATTGACCAGAGCCATCGTCATACCTGCTAGCCGGAACCTGCCCTTCCCCGGGCAGCACCCCGTCACCACGTGTAGCACTCCGGGTGCGGGTGGTCGTAAACCCCGTGTGCAGATGGGGCTATTCTGGCCGGAAACAGCAGCGAAAGAGGGTTGAGGTGCCTGTGCCTGACGTCTCAGTAGTCGTCATTGTCTACAACGACGCCGACCGGTTGCCGACCGCGGTCCAGTCCGTGCTGGACCAGACGCTCCGGGACGTCGAGGTGGTGATCGTCGACGACTGCAGCACCGACCGTTCTTTCGAGGTCGCGCAGGCGCTCGCGGCCGCGCACCCCGGCCGGGTCAGAGCCTTCCAGCTGCCGGAGAACAGCGGCGCCGGCGGCGAGCCGCGCAACGCCGGCATCCAGCACACCCGCGGACAGTACGTCATGTTCCTGGACAGCGATGACGTCCTGGAGCACAACGCCTGCCGCAATTTGCTGGAGGCCGCCGAGGAATCCGGCTCGGACATCGTCTCCGGCCTCTGCGTCCGGGTCCACAAGGACACCCGGAACCAGAAGCGCGACGAGTGGTACTCCTGGCTGTATTCCACGACCCGCACCCTTGAGTCGGTTACGGAATTGCCGGACCTTTTCGTGTGGGACACCCTCTCCACGAACAAGTGCTACCGCCGCGAATTCCTCATCGAGAACAACCTCCGCTTCCCCAAGGGGATGTTCTACGAAGACCTGATGTTTATCGCCGACGCCTACCTCGCGGCGAAGCGCATCACGCTGATCCCGAATCAGGTCTACTTCTGGAACGTCTTCGAGAAGTCGGCCGTGAAGTCGGTGACGAACCGACGGCACGAGATGACCAATTACATCCACCGGCTGGAGGTCCACCGGCGGATCGACGCCGCCCTGGTGGAGCGCGGGCTCACCGAGATGAAGCTCGCCAAGGATGTCAAGTTCCTCAAGCACGACCTGGTGCTCCACCTGCGGGACCTGCCCTTCCGGGACGAGGCGTACCGCCAGGAGTTCGCCGCGCTCTCCCAGGAGTACCTCGCCGGCATCGCCCCCGAGGCGTACGAGCGGGTCCTGCCGATCCAGGCCATCTGCGCCTACCTGCTCCAGAAGGGCGACTGGGACAACCTCATCCCGGCGGTCGACACCCTCATCAACCGCGCCAAGCTCTCCTCGCCGCTCGCCCAGCACGACGGCCGGATCTACTGGTGCGACGGCCACACCGACGACCCCTTCGGCCGCCAGGTGCTGGACGTGACCGACGTCGGCTACCACGAGAAGCCGGTCAACCAGCTGTTCCTGCGCAACCAGCTGACCCGGTTCGCCGAGGCGGGCAACTCCGTCTCGCTGGCCGGCCGGATCACCAACCCGCTCGGGGTGATCCCCGAGGGCGCCAAGCTCTCCGCCGAGCTGGAGTTCAGCGCCCGCCGCCGCAGCCTGCAGTCCTTCACCTTCCCGGTCCAGACCGTGCGCCACGAGGGCGACACGGTGGTCTGGGAGACCTCCGCCGACATCACCGCCACGCTGCGCCCGCTGGGCATCGTCGACACCATCTGGGACGTCCGGCTGCGCCTGAAGGTGGACGGGGTGCCGACCACGACCCGGCTCACGGTCGCCGACACCGAACTGGCCGGCGGACCGCTGCCGGTCCGGCCGCGGCTGTCCCGGATGGTCGCCGACCACGTCGAGCCGCACATCTCCTCCAAGGGCCACCTGGCGTTCCGCCTGATCAGCGAGGGCCGCAACGCCGAGCGCGTGCAGGAGCTCATCGCCAAGGGCGTCCGCGGCAAGCCCGGGACGCTGGCGAAGAGCGGCTTCCGCAGGGCCAAGGCGCTGCGCAAGACGCTGGCCTCGGGGGACACCAAACTCCGGGCGTACCACGAGGTGTTCAGCCGGCTGCCGATCAAGAAGCGCACGGTGGTCTTCGAGAGCCACCTGGGCAAGCAGTACAGCGACAGCCCGCGCGCGATCTACGAGGAGATGCGCCGGCAGGGCCTGAAGTTCGAGGCGATCTGGGCGTACGCCGGGTCCCCGAAGGACTTCCCCAAGGACGCCACCCTGGTCAAGCGCTGGTCGCTGCCGTACCTCAAGGCGCTCGCGCAGGCCGAGTTCTGGGTGGACAACCAGAGCTACCCGCTGAAGCTGACCAAGCGCCCCGAGACCACCTACATCCAGACCTGGCACGGCTCGGCGCTGAAGAACATGGGCTTCGACCAGCCCGTGCTCAAGGCGCAGACCCGCCAGCAGCAGGCCGAGCAGCAGCAGTCGCTGGACCGCTTCGACCGGTTCCTGTGCCGCACCGAGCACGACGCGCGGACGCTGGCCAAGGCGTTCCGGCTGAAGGAGAAGACCCTGCTGCGGGTGGGCTACCCGCGCAACGACGCCCTGGTGCGGGCCCGGCAGCAGGAGGCCGCGACCGGCCACCGCGAGCGCGGCCCGCTGGCGGCAGAGCTGGGCATCCCCGCGGACAAGAAGGTGCTGCTGTACGCGCCGACGTTCCGCAAGGCGGGCGGCCGGCACGGCCGGTTCGCGCTCCCCTTCGACGTGGAGCGCTTCGCCGACGAGTTCGGCGACCGCTACGTCCTCCTGGTGCGCTCGCACTACCTCAACCACGTGGTGCTGCCGCCGACCGTGCAGGGCCGGGTCATCGACGTCTCCGCGCGCCATGACATCACCCCGATCCTCCAGCTCGCCGACGGTCTGGTCACGGACTATTCGTCGGTGATGTTCGACTACGCGCTGCTGGACCGGCCGCTGGTGTTCTTCACCTACGACTACGACGAATATGTGCACGAGGGCCGCGGAACGTACTTCGATCTGCTGGAACACGCACCGGGCCCGGTAGTGCGCACCGAGGACGATTTCTTCGAGGCCATGCAGTCTTTCGAGTCCCAGCAGCTGGAATACGCCAAGGACCGCAAGGAATTCGTCGCCAAGTTCGGGGAATACGACCAGGGCGACGCCGCACAGAGCATCGTCGACCAGTTCTTTGCGCAGTGGAGCCGTTGATGACCAAGTCGAACGCAGCCGAGCCGCGGGACATCTTCTTCGTCTCCAACAGCGTCAACGAGCTGGGCGGCATCACCAGTTGGTCGCACCAGATGGCGCGCCTGTTCGCGGAGCAGGGCCACCGGGTGCACGTCGTCGGGATCGTGCCGCCGCCCGAGGGCCGGGTCCACGAGCTCGGCCCGGACCTGCCGTACGAGACCACCACGCTCTACGACGTGCACCCGCCGAGCGTCCGCCCGGTGCGCGGCCTCAAGGACCGGCTGAACGTCGTCGAGCAGCGCCGCCGGGCCGCCCGTGAGGCCGGGATGCACGAGCAGGCCGCCAAGATGAGCGCGCTGTTCCGGGCCGCCCGTCCGGGCGGCGTGGTGATCGTCACCCAGGTGTGGGCGATGGAGTGGGTGGCGCTGGCGGACACCACCGGGCTGCCGGTCATCGGCATGAGCCACGAGTCGTTCGAGACCTGCCGCCAGTCCTCCCGGTTCGCCCGCGTCAAGCGGTTTTACCAGGACGTCGACCGGATGCTGCCGCTCACCCGCGAGGACGCCGACAAGTGGATCCGGCAGCGGATGGACAACGTCGGCTTCATGCCGAACCCGCTGCCGTTCTTCCCCGACGTCCCCTCGGAGCGTTCCCGGAAGGTCGTCGCGAGCATCGGCCGGCTGCACGAGGAGAAGGGCGTCGACCTGCTCCTGGAGGCGTGGGCGAAGGTCGCGCCGCAGCACCCGGACTGGACGCTGCGGATCTACGGCTCCGGTGAGGAGGCCGAGGCGCTGCGCAAGCAGGCGGCCGAGCTGGGGGTCACCGACTCGGTCGAGTGGATGGGGCGGACCAGCGACGTCGCCGGGGCGCTGCGGGAGAGCGCGGTCTTCGCGCTGAGCTCGCGCGGCGAGGGCTTCCCGCTCGCGCCCATGGAGGCGATGGCCACCGCGGTGCCGTGCGTGGCGTTCGACGTGGCGCCGGGCGTCCGCGAGATCATCACCGACGGCACCGACGGCTTCCTGGCCCCTCCGGGCAACATCACCGAATTCGCCCGGCACCTGGGCACCCTGATGTCGGATCAGGAGCTGCGGGACCGGATGGGCGAGGCGGCCCGGGAGAACATCCAGCGGTTCTCCACCGATGAGATCGTCGCCCGCTGGGAGGCGCTGTTCGCGCTCGTGGAGCGCTGAGCAAAGAGCACGCACAAAGGGGTGGGGCCGCCGGGAAAACCCGGCGGCCCCACCTCGCTCTGTTGAATATTCAGTTACATACGCGTTCTTTGTCCCGCTGCCCACGGGAAGTGCCCGGAGCCGGACTTGAACCGGCACGGCCCGAAGGCCAGCGAGGTTTAAGCTCGCCGTGTCTGCATTCCACCATCCGGGCTTGGGGTCCCCCATGCCGCCTCTTTGAAGGCAGCACGAGCGTAGCCCGCAGCGTACGAAGCAGATCGGCCGCTCATCCCGAGGTTGTCTTATTTTATTGGCAACTGAGGGGTCATCAGCCGCCGCCAGGGCCCCCGGCACATGCCTGATGCCCATGTTCGCCGGTGGCCGCCAGGGGGAAATTCGACCCCGAATTGACGGAAACTCGACGCCTCCGCGACGGCCCCCGCGCGCCCCTCCCAACCCCCGCGTCGCCGCCCGTCCGGCGCGCCCGCGGGCGCCGGCGGTCTCAGGGATCACGTCATACCCAGGGATGACGCGACGAGGGGAGCTAATCCCTGGGGGTGGTCCGAGGACGGTCACAGGGGTTGACGTCCGGGGCAGGTGGGCTGCCGGACGATGGAAGCCGATGTTCCTCCGCCCGCCGCGGCCTTCGTGCCGGCGCGGACGGCCCGCCTCTCGTTCGAC
>NZ_JBIVOW010000029.1:0-87756 GCF_044754325.1 Streptomyces sp. NPDC093097 | reverse complement strand
ATGCATCCGTTCCAGGGTCCCACCTTCGGTCCCACCGGTGACAGAACCGACGCGGTCCTCCAACTCGGCGCGGAGAGCAGCGAACGCCCGCTCGGCTGCCTGCTGATCCCGCAAGGCGTCCATCCACCCTTGGCGGCTGGCCCCCTGCCGAGGAACGGCACCGCCGTGGACGCGGCGGTGATAGACCTCCAGCGCCGAGAGTTCGTCAGCGACCGGGAGCGACTGCTGAAACACCTCTTCTGCCTCTCGAAGTACCGGCGCTCGAAGCAGCACCGGTCGCCGCGGCGGTGTGCGAAGCGCAGCAAGGGCCTTACGCAGCTCGGGGCGCAGCTGGGTCTCGTAGTGTTTCCAGGCTGAGCTGGTGGTGCCGTTCAGGGTGCGCAGGAGCGCGGCGTAGCGCTCGGCGTTCTCGTCGGCCGGGGCGGCGGGGGTGACTTTGGGGGTGGTGGGCGGTAGCTCGTGGGTGTGCTGGCGGCGGGCGAGTTCGTGGTGGACGTAGGCGGCGGGGTCGCGCAGGTTGCCGGGGACTGCCCAGGTCTGCAGTTCGGCGATGAGGCTGTGGCTGGTCCAGTTGGCGTGCAGCAGGGGGCGTAGGGCGTAGGCGAGTTTGCGGGAACAGGTGCGGTGGAGCCACCAGATCTCGCGTTGGATCTGCTCGGCGACGGCGATGTTGTGGGCGCAGCGTGCCGGTGTGGTCCGCGGGGTGGCTCGTCGGGGGCAGGTGGGGGTTTTGCGCGGGGTGTGCTTGCGCGTCGTGTTGTTCTTTCTCCCGTCTACCTGTGGCTGGAGGTGGTCTGTGGTGATCACCACAGAAGGGGTGCAACGTGCTGCCTTGGCGGTGGCGCGGCGTCGGGCTTCGGCGATTGCCCGGCGTCGGCCGTGGGGGGTTACGCCGATGATGCGGGCGTGGTAGCCGTGTCCGGCCAGGCGGCGGCCGTGGGCTGCGTCGTAGGCGGGTGGGGCGACCGCGGCGAAGAGCGTTGCGGTGCCGCGGTATCCGTCTCCGGGGTGCCAGGTGCCCTTGGTACGCAGGATGTTGGTCTTGGTGCCGTGCTCGATGTAGGCGATCAGGCCGAGTTCGCGGAGGACTCGGGCGGCGTACATCACGGTGCGGCGGGACACTCCGAGGGCGCGGGCGGTGGTGTCGGCGGCGAACGCGAAGTGGCCCTCGCGGTTCGTGCGCATCCTGGCGGCGAAGATGCGGGCCAGGCGCAGGGTGGTGGGGCCGGCCTTGGGGTGGTAGCCGCTGGTGATCATGTGGTGGGCGGCGTCGAGGAAGTCGTCGCTGCGGCGTAGTTGACGGGAGGCGGTGGTCTCCCGCTCCTGGTCACGGACGTCGTGGATGAGGGTGAATTCTGGCCGTGTGGGGCGAGATTGCTCGGTTTGGTGGTCGCTGGTGGCGTGGCTGTGCATGATGAGGGTGCGTTTCGCTCGCCGGGTCGGCAGTCGTGAAGCGTTCAGTGGCCACGGAGGTGATGACTCCGCGGCCACCGGTGTTTTCAGTGCGCCAGGTGGTGCTGCGCTGGCGTGCGGCCTGGTGGGGTGCGGGGGGCGATGAGGAGGTCGTCGATCACGCCGCGGCCGTCGGTCTGCTGCTGCCAGCCCTCGTAGATGTGGTGGATGACGGCGCGGGCGATCCTGCGGTATTCCTCCGCGCACTGCTCCTGTCCGGCGAGTGCTCCTATGGGGCGGGTGTGGCAGTACAGGGCCATCAGCTCGGTGATCAGTGGGCTGTGTGGCCGGGGCGTGTCCGCGAGCTGTGCGCATGAGGGCTGGTGGGCCTCGGCGACGGGGGCGGGGGTCGGCTGGGGTGTGGTGAACCAGAGCATGAGGTCCTCGTCGGTCAGGCCGCGGTGGCGTGGTTGGTGGTGGTCAGCCAGAGGTCGGTCGGGGTGGGCGGGCCGAGGACCGAGGTGAAGATGGGGGCCCATGGGCCCTGGTCGGTGAGTTGGTCGAGGGTGGTGACGCCGGCCCGGATGCCGGCGGTGGTGATGTCGGGGTCGGCGGCGACGAGGCTGCGCAGGTCGGTGATGCGTCGCTGGAGCTGTGCGGGGGTTGCGCCGGTGAGGATGAGCAGGGTGCGGGGGTAGACGGGGTAGCGGCTGCGCCAGGCCAGCTGGGGCTTGGTGGTTCGGCGTGCTCCGCGGGCGAGGGGTTGGGGGGCGTAGGCGTGGTAGGCGGCGTAGGCGTGCAGTTTGTTCGCCAGGCGGCCGACGGTCATTTGGGCGCGGTCGATTTCGAGGAAGAGGGTCAGCAGGGTGCGCTGCTGGTCGGTGCCGGCGTGGACGTAGTGCAGGACGGCGTCGGGGATGAGGGCGAGGTCTTCGCCGGGGCGGTCGTCGGCGCGGTAGTAGTGCGCGACTTCCGGTGTCCAGTCGAGGGGGCCGCATTCGTGGCCGAAGCGAGCGGCGTGCGTGAGGAAGGCGAGGCCGGTTTCGACGTTGGCCAGGGTGTGCTCTTGCAAGGGGCCGGCCGCGGCATGCCGGTTCATGCGGTAGGGGCGCTTGGGCAGGAGGCCTGTTGCTTCCACGGCGTCGGCGCCGTCTTGGGTCACCCACCACAGCAGTTCGGTTTGTCCGCGGCGGCGACGGTTGACGCAGTCGACGAGGCCGTCGGCGCGCAGGAGTTGCAGTTGGCGGCGGAGGTATTCGGAGCGGGTGTGGTGGGGGGTGATCATGCGGTGGAGTTGGCGTGTGGAGACGAGGCGGTGTTGGTAGAGGGCGGTCAGGGCGTGTTGGCCGGTGACGCTGGCGCCGGCGGCGACGGGGTGGGGGTAGCGGGGGTGGGGCATGGCGGGCTCCTAGGCGAGACGGGTGTGCGAGGGGTTGCTGGCGCTGTCTTTTTGCGGGGTGGGTGGGGTGGTGAACAGGGTGCGGATGTCGGCGTCGAGGGTTTCGAGGGCGGCGAGGACTTCGCCGGCGGGGCGTCGGTGGAGGTTGGTGTTGATGGCCTGGTCGAGGGCGGGCATGCCTTGGGGGTTGTGGTAGTCGGCGAAGACTTCGTCGATGGGCAGGCCGCGGACGCGGAACGGCAGTGTGGGCTGGCCGTTCAGGGCGATCGACATCAGGTAGTGGTACTTGGGCAGTTGGGTGATGACTTCGGTGGTGACCTGGCCGTTCCAGCGGCGGGCGATGAGGGCGGCTTCGTCGTGGTCGGCGGCGCAGGTCGAGAGCAGGGACTGGTTTTGCAGCAGGGCTTGGCGGGTGGTGGCCGATAGGCGCAGTGCCATCTGGGTCATGCCGAGGAAGCGCAGCTCGTACTTGCGGGCCTGCTCGGCGATCGCGGCCAGGAAGCCTTTGGACGAGGCGTCCAGGGCGGTGAGTTCGTCGCCCCAGGCCCAGAAGGTGCGGCGGTCGGCGCGGGGGATGTCCTGGCGGGAGAGGGCGGCGCGGTAGAGGTCGTGGATGAGCAGGCAGGCGACCAGTGCGTCGGATTCGGAGCCGGAGGGGCAGATGAAGACGGTCCGGCCGGTGTCCATGGCGGTGCGGGCGTCGTAGGCGGATTGCGGTTGGCCGAAGAACGCGCGGAGAGAGAGGGAGGTGTCGATGCGGTCGATGGCGTAGGTGACGGTGGGCACCGCGTTTTCCGCCAGGCGCGGGAAGGTGGTGGTCCAGTAGTTCTGGATGGTGGGTGGCAGGTGAGGCAGGAGGGCGTCACGCCAGTCGTCGTCGGTGAGCCAGGTGCGGATCTGGAAGATGGTGGGTTGGAGGTCGGGGCGGCCGGCGGCTACGGCTTTGAGGGCGAGGTGGGCCAGGGCCTGGGTGGTGCGGGCGCAGATGGTGCGGGCGCGGGGGGCTTGGTCTCCCC
Source organism: Streptomyces sp. NPDC093097 (assembly GCF_044754325.1). NCBI lineage: Bacteria > Bacillati > Actinomycetota > Actinomycetes > Kitasatosporales > Streptomycetaceae > Streptomyces > Streptomyces sp. NPDC093097. The sequence goes on along the minus strand of NZ_JBIVOW010000029.1, from coordinate 83,949 downwards.
ATCCCTGGGCGGCGGCGATGCCTTCGGTGACGGTGCGGACGATGTCCTGGACGTGGGTGGCGTGGCGTCGCTCCATCGACAACGGGTTCCACCCCACGACGTGTTGGTCGAGGGTGGGGGTGGCCAGGTTGATCTCCCAGACCCGGTCTTGGAGGTGCGGGTGGGCGAGGTAGGGGCGGGCGCGGGCCCAGGCTTCGCCGTGCGGGTCGAGGAACCAGCCGCCGTGGCCGGTGTGGGCCAGGGCGATCGCTTGGAGTAGGGCGGCTTCGGTCTTGCCGTAGCCGGACTTGCCGAGTTGGAGGCCGAAGAGGAGGTCCTCGGTGCGGGTCGCGCCGATGCGCTCGGTGCCGTCGGGGTAGACGACGGCACCGAGCGGGACAAGGTCGGGCTGGCCGGTGTAGACGGGAAGCGTGGCCGGGGCGGGTGGAACCAGACCGCCGGAGCGCACGAGGTTGCTGCCCGCGCAGTGGATCGTGGGGGGCTTGAGGAATCCGGCGAGTTCGGGGACGGTCAGCCATTGCCGGCGGCGCGGGGCGAACGCCCCGGTCTCCATCCGGTGGTCGAACGCGGCGATGGCGTGGCGGGAGGTGGGCCGGTAGGGGCGCAGGCGGTTCTGGCCGCTGGTCGTGGCGAGCGCGGCCAGGAGGCGGTTCATCCGCGCGCGGGCGGTCTGGGCGTGGGGAGCGGTGGTGCGCAGCAGCAGCTGCACGGCGAAGACCGTGTTGCCTGGGGCGAACTTGCCGACGGTGTCGTGGATGTCGGACATGCGGGGCAGGCGTTGGGGGGTCTTGGTGGTGTGGTGGCCGCGCCAGTCGGTGGCCAGCGCATCGACGATGCCGTGGCCGAGGCCGGCCAGGGAGACGGTGTCGGTGGTCAGGCGCTCGCCGTAGGCGGACGGGCCGCGTCGGCGGGCCGCGGCCATCAGGGCGCGGCGTCGGCGGGCGAGGTGGCGTTCGCTGACCGGGAGCAGGTCGAGGCAGATGTCGGCGGTCTCGTCGGCGTCACTGCGGATGTCGGCGAGGGCGGCGGCGAGGTGCTGCAGCGGATCCGGTTGGAGGTCGAGGGTGGCCAGGGGCCGGTTGTCCGAGAGCGCGAGGAGGAGTTCGACGCGCTCGGTGTACGTCGGTCGCCCGGGGCGGACGGGGGTGGGGGTGAGGGTGTGCTTGGTGAGGTCGACGAGGGTCATGAGCGGGCGTTCCCTCGGCGGGCGTCTTGGGCGAGAGCGAAGCGCACCGAGTGCGTGGGAGGCGTGGCTTGGGAGGTGCGGACGTCGACCTCGGCGTAGGCGGGCATGCGCATCACCGCAGCCGCGGTGGCGGGGCCCTCGAGGTAGCAGTGCATCTGGCCGTCTTTGACGGTGTAGTGCAGGCGCGTTGCAGCTCCGCGGGGTGGGATGTCGCCGGCGGCGTGGCGGATGCGGGCGAAGTGGTGCCCGGCTCGGGCGACTTCCTCGGAGCGAGGGTTGAAGGTGGTGGTGGGGACGAGCTCGACCATGACCCGATCCGTTAGGGCGGCGTCCGCGCGGCGCCGGCGACGCAAGGCGTTCAGGCCGGCTGCGATGCCGATGAGGAGGACGAGCAGGGCGAGGTAGGGAGCGCTGCTGGCGATGAGGTGCGCGGCGTTCAGGGCGGTGGTGACGCCGGGTAGGGGGTCGGTGGTGTGCACGGGGCCTCCAGCGGTCGGGGATCTCTCGCCCGGACCAAGTCGTGCTGGAGCGCTGTTTGTGACAGCACCGCTCGAACTTTTCTTTCCTTTTACCTTTTGGGTGCCAATGGGCATGCCTGCTGCCATGCCTCGCGTCCTGGTCACGGGCCTTGGCGGCGGGCAGGCTTCCGGGCAATCCCGCGGTGAGGGCGCCTCGCTGTCGACCGCCATGGCCGACCCGTGCCGAACAGCCGAGGCACTGTGTGCTGCTTGTCTGGTGCGCGAACGGTGGCTTCGGCTCGGTCGCACGATGCGGACAGCGCACTTGACGTCGGTCAGGGGAGGAACTGAACGAGTGCTCCAGCGGCGGCAGCCGCGAGGGTGAGGACCGCGGCGAATGCAGTGGCGGCCCGCATGAGGGCGGCGGGGTAGGTGGCGCCGTCGAGACGGGCGAGAGTGCCCGTGGCAGCGGCGATCAGCAGCGCGAACATGAAGATCAGCGCGATGGTGAGCAGAACAATGGCGAGGCGGGTCACGACAGACTCCCGGTAGACAGTGGGATGTTGACGTGTCCGAATGTCGCGGAAACGGTGTTCGCCATGGGCCGGCCGGACGAAGATGAACAACAGCGAACACACAGCTGGGGTGGGACAGGTGCACGAGAAACACGGCGAGCGCGAGGCGGCGCTCACCAAGCTCCGCGAGAAACTGACCGACGCGCTGGCCCGCTCCCGGCTGACCAAGACCCAGCTCGTCACCCAATCAAGGCTAAGCCGCACCACCGTTCAGGAGGCATTCCGAGCCGACGCACCCCCTCCGTCAAGTGCGACGATCATGGCCTTGGCCGGCGCGCTGTCTCTCCCAGACACGGAACTGCTGGACCTCCGGCGGACCGCAGCCGGAGAGAACGGGCCTGTGCATGCAGAAGATCTGGCCCCAGGCAAGCCCATTGGCGAGTGGAACCCCCACGACCTAGAGGTCCACCCTGCGGGAACTGCTTCGGGCGGACGCCGGCAGGGAGCTGCGCCGGAGCGAGTGCTACCCGGCTACGTCCCGCGCGGTCACGACCGGTTCCTGGCGACGGCGGTAGCCGAAGCCGCCCAGGGGCACAGTCGGATGCTGGTCCTGGTCGGAACATCCTCAACCGGCAAGACGAGAGCTTGCTGGGAAGCCGTCCAGCCACTCGCGGCCCAGGGATGGCGGCTGTGGCACCCCTTTGACCCGACCCGGGCCGAAGCCGCGCTCGATGAACTCGAACATGTGGCCCCCCGCACGGTGGTGTGGCTCAACGAAGCCCAGCACTATCTCGGCAACCCCCATGTCGGCGAACAGGTCGCGGCTGCCCTCCACACCCTCCTCACCCACCCCAACCGCCGACCGGTCCTCGTCTTGGGCACCCTCTGGCCCGAGTATGCCGACCAGTACACAGCCCTGCCCCACCCTGGCGCCCCGGACCCGCACAGCAGGGTCAGAGAACTCCTCGCCGCACGCACCCTCATCGTCCCTGACACCTTCGACCACGAGGCACTGCGTACCGCAACCACTCTCGCGCAAAACGGCGACCGACTGCTGGCCGACACCCTCACGCGAGCCCGCACCGACGGACGGATCACCCAAGACCTGGCCGGAGCTCCCGAACTGCTGCGCCGCTACGAGCACGGCACACCGGCCGTCAAGGCCATGCTGGAGGCTGCAATGGACGCGCGCCGCCTGGGAGTTGGCCTCCACCTCCCTCAGCCGTTCCTCACCGATGCCGCGATCGACTACCTCACCGACCACGACTACGACGAACTCACCGATGACTGGGCCGAAGCGGCCTTCGCCGACCTCGCCCGCCCCGTCCACGGCAAACGAGCACCCCTGCGCCGCTCCAACGCGCGCCCCAAACGCCGCCCGCCTGGTAGCCCGGCACCCGCCACTACGCGCCTCCCGGTGGCAGGGCCAGTGTTCCGACTCGCCGACTACCTCGAACAGCACAGCCGCAACGCCCGCCGGGCGCTGTGCCCACCGAGCTCATTCTGGGCCGCCGCCCATACCCACCTCACCCAGCCCGACGACCTCACCAATCTCGCCGGCGCAGCCAAAGACCGATGTCGTCTGCAGTGGGCTTACCACCTCGCCTACCGGGCCGCCGACGCCGGCAACGCTCATGCCCTGGCCATCTTGGCGCAGATGAGAGATGAGGCCGGAGACAGCGACGGCGCAGAAGCCCTCTACCGCCAAGCCGCTGACGCTGGCGACGCCAACGCCTTGGCCATCGTGGCGATGATGAGGCAAAGGGCCGGTGATAGCCATGGTGCAGAGGTCCTCTACCGCCAAGCCGCTGACGCCGGAAGCACCCGCGCTCTGATCGACCTGGTGCTGCTGAAGGAAGAGGCTGGAGATCGCAAGGGCGCCGAAGCGCTCAGCCAGGCGGCCACCGAGGCCGGCAGTCTCCTCGGCGTTGTCTTCCTGGCGGCTATGAGGCAGAAGGCCGGAGATGGCGAAAGCACTGAAGCCCTCTACCGCCAAGCCGCCGGCGCCGGCAACACCGACGCCCTAGCTCTCCTGGTAGCTATGAGGCAGGAGAGCAGAGATGGCGATGGCGCTGAAGCCCTCTACCGCCAAGCCGCCGACGCCGGCAACCCCCTCGCCCTAGCCTTGCTCGCACAGATGAAGCAGAAGGCCGGAGACAGCGACGGCGCTGAAGCCCTCTACTATCAAGCCGCCGACGCCGGCAACCCCCTCGCCCTAGCCTTGCTCGCACAGATGAAGCAGAAGGCCGGAGACAGCGACGGCGCTGAAGCCCTCATCCAGCAGGCCATCGACACCGGCGACCCACGCTTCCTCGCCGGTCTGGCGTTTATGAGACAGAGGGTCGGAGATGACGAGGGCGCTGAAGCCTTCTACCTCCGAGCCGCCGACGCTGGCGCCCGCATCGTCCCTTTTAAAGAGAGGTGGCCGTACGGGCTGGATCCGGACGGCACACCCACACTCCCTTGGTCATGAGCAGGAGACGTCGCCTGCACTCGGCCTTCCTGGCGGCCTGTTCACCGCGAAATGCATGCCGGCTAAGACTGCCCGTCCCATCCGATCCCAGGTCGCTCCGACTGCCACGGCTGCCATGTGGCGCGGATGAAACTCTGGAAGATCCGGTCCTACCGAACCGCGCTGGCAGCTGATCTGCCGAGCCCGGCTGCGCGCCAAGTACGGCCGGCGGTGGCGGCGGATCGCCGCGGGCGATGCGCTGATGCCGCTGCGGCTGGCCCGCTACGGCGTGCCGCTGGCGACGACCGCGCCGGCCGGGCTGCAGGCCGCCGGCATCGGCCTGGCCCGTCCCAGGCGAGCAGGACCGTGTGCCATCGGCCGCTCCGAGCACCGACCGGGCGCCGGTCTTCGAGCGGCGATGACCGCGACAATCGTTGTGCCGGGATATGCCCGCCGGTGCGTGCTGGGCATACCGCGGGACCTGGCCCATTCTGTTCCGGCATGCCTCGGGGTATCTCTGCCCACGGGGCTGTAGGGCGGTCTTCTTGTCGCGGTTGCTGGCGATGGTGGACGGAGAGCGGAGCGGCCCACGCGTACTTCCGCTCGGTGGGGCAGCGGCGGACGCAGCCTCCACGGTGGTAGCTCCTCGGTTGGTCGGCGCCGCGCGGGCTGCGAGCGCGGTCCTCGGCGAGCGCTGGCCGCCGGCTTCCGTTCGTTCACTGCCGATCGGCCATCGGCGGGTGCCATCGCCCCTGGCCGATCCCGGCGGGTTGCGATTTCGGTCCGCCACTCGATCAGCCACCGTCCTCTCGGCCGCCGACTGCACGGCCGACCGCACCAGTGTGTGCCCTCAAGCCTGACGATGCCGAGCTGCGCTGCGGCTTGCCTGGGCATGCCCCCGGTGCCGGCACGGGCATGCCCATTGCGTGGGCATGCCCGTGACCTGTTGTTTTAGGGCTGCGGGCAGGCCATTGGGCAACCCCTGCTGAGGAGAGTTCACGGCACGAGCTGCGAAAGGAGCGTGCCGTGAACGTGACCCCGGCTGGCGGGATCTTCGGTCGACTGGACGATGAGTGGGCTGCGCTGTGCGCCGACACAGATGTCCGGGCGTCCGTCTACGAGTGGCTGATGGCCGATCACCTGGCGTACGACGTCGCCGCCGCGACCGCGTCCTGGGTTCGCACGCTCGGGCCGGAGCAGCTGCTGGCCGCGCTGCGCCCTGCCGGATCGGCCACGTCCGACGAGTTGGCCGATGCGGTGCTGCGTGTCCTGTTGAAGCGTGCAGCGGACCGTGGCCGGTCGGCCACGCTGGCCGCGCGGATCGTGGTGCAGGCGATGCTGCCGGCCACGGTGCGCATCGCCCGGAGCCAGGTCCGTCCCTTCGGCGGCCGTACCCACGACGACGTCGGTCACATCGTGATCGCCGCGCTGTACGAGACCGCACGCAGTGGCTGCATTCATCACCGCCGCGGTCGACCTGCGGCCAACGTGGCGCTGGACACGCTGCGTCGGGTGTGCCGGGAGTTGGCGGCCGATCGCGAGGAGTTGGGCCAGGCGCTCACCGAGGCCGCCGAGCATCTCGTCCCCGTGCCGGACTCCGCTTGCCTGACCACTGTGCGCCTGGCCGCTGCGACCAATGGTCTGCACGCCGCCGGTGACGACGAGGAGATCACCGTCGCCCGGCTGCAGGTGCTGGAGCTCGTCCTCGACGCGCTGGAGAACGACGTACTCAGCGCAGACGAAGCCCGCTGGATCGCCGAGCACTACAGCGCCGGCGCTCCTCGCGACAACGACACCGCCCGTGCCGCCGGCGTTTCCGCGGCCGCGGTTCGGCAGCGCCGTAGCCGGGCCGTCTCCCGCTTGACCGCGTCCCTGCACACCACCGCCTAACCCGACGCCCCCATGAACCGACGAACCAGGGATGGAAGTTGACGATGACCCCGACCACAGCAGCTGTGACCGGCTGCCGGCTGGACCAGGAAGAAGCTCGCGTAAGCGCTACCCGGCGGATGCTGATCATGCTGGGTGCCGCGCTGGTCGACCAGCCCTTCGACACCACCACCCACCACCGCCTCGTGCAACTGCTGACCGGTGAACACCTGCAGGGTGCGCTCGCCGCGGTCGACGCTCTGCGCCAGCGGCCGGAGCAGGAGCTGCGCGACCGCATCGCGGAGCTGAGCGGCCACGGTCTGCGTCTGCGGAGGTCGGCGTGATGCGGCTGCGCAAGCACAAGCCGGCCCCCGTCGACGCCGAGGAGCTCAGGGCCCCCTCCGAGGCAGCCCCGGGCTGGGCGACGGTCTCCACCGGAGCGGTAGCGAACTTCACCGCGGTGGTGCGGTGGGGGGCTTGGGCGTTGGTGTTGGCCGGGCCGTTGCTGGGCGGCTGGGCGCTGGCGACGAACGCGCGGCCGGGCCCAGCGCCGGTGCGGGCCGAGGCGCCGCGCACCGTGACGTCCTCCGTCGACGCGGTGGCGCCGGCTGGCTTCGCCGAGTTGTACGTCGCGGCCTACCTCAACGCCGGCTCCGGTGACGCGGCTGTTGAGGAGGTCGCCGCCTACTACCCGCCGGCGCGCGGGATGTCCTGGGAGACCAGCACCAGCGCGAGCGGCGCGGCCGCGGCGCGCTCGGTGTCCGCGGTGCGGGTGCGGCAGGTCGCCTCCGGCTATTGGTCGGTCACCGTCGCCGCGCGCCTGGACCATCGCGGCAAGGGCGCTGGCCGAGTCCGCTACTTCCAGGTGCCCGTCCGGGCCGTGGGGAAGGCGGGTGCAGAGCGCTGGGTGGCGGTGGCCTTGCCCGCCGAGGTGGCCGCGCCTATGGCCCGGGCCGGCTCGGCGCCGGACCTGGCCTACGGAGCGGCGCACGCACCGACGTCCAGTGATCCGGCCGCCGCGACCGTCCAGGGGTTCCTCGGCGCGTACTTGGCCGGCCGCGGCGATGTCGAGCGGTACCTCTCCCCAGGCGCGACGGTGCGGGCGATCCGGCCGGCGCCGTACTCGGCGGTGACGGTCACGCAGATCTCCGAGCACGGGTCCGGGCCGGCCGAGGGCGCCGCGGCCCAGGTCCCGCCGGACGGCGTCACGCGGCACCTCCTGGTCGACGTCGCCGGTGAACGCCCCGGCGCCGGCGGGCGGCCGATGACCTACGCCCTCGAACTGCGCTCCCGCGGCGGCCGGTGGGAAGTCGCCGCCCTCGAAGTCGCCCCCACCCTCGCCCCCTCGAACTCCTCTGGAGGAATGTCGTGATGCAGCTCGCTGGGATCATCTCGGACGCCAACAACCTCGCCAGCCAGCTCAAGACCCTCCTGATCGTGGGGGTGCTGGGCTGCATGTACCTGGTTTCCGTCGCTGTCGTCTGGGGCCAGACCAAGTCGGTGCTCAAGGCCGCGGTCGCAGCGGTGGGCGGGGCGGTGGTGATGGCGCTCGTCGTCAACATGACCGCGCTGCGCGACAAGGTCGGCGAGGACATCAAGAACTCCGGCTCGGCTTCGTCCGCGCACGCGCCCGCCCAGATCGTCGACCGCCTGGGCGCGCCGAAGGATGCGTCGTGAGCACGCACGCGGCCGGCCCTGGCGAGCCGTTGGTGGGGCGCTGCTTCACCAAGGCGCGTCGGCATCAGAACGTGGTGGGGCGGTGGCCGGGCGGCGGTCGGATTCCCGGCGGGCCGTATACCTGGCCGCAGATCGTTGTCGCCGTCGCGGCCCTTGGGCTGCTGGTGGTGACGCGTGCGGTGTGGGCCCATCACGGCTTGGTGGACCTGGTGCCGCTGGTCGGTGTGCCCGGGGCCCTTGCGTTGGCGGTCCGGCGGATCAGCGTCGACGGCCGCAACCCGTTCGCCGTTGCCGCCGGCGTCCTTGGGCTCGCGGTCAGTGGCGGCCGCGGTCGGATCGAGGGCCGGCCGGTGCGCGCCGGCCGCGGTGGGCGGCTGGTGGGGGTGTGCACCGTGTCCTGGACGACCGTCGACACCGTACCCGCACCCGCGACGGCCCCGGCCCCGGCGGTGGACAAGCGCTCATTGTCGCCCGCTGACAGCGGCGTTGAGACCGGATGCCGGCCGGAGCAGCCGGCCATGGCAGAGGCGGGAGCGCGGGTGATGTCGGGCGTGAGTGCGCTGCTGACCTCACGGTCCCGTGCAGCGAGCAACAAGATCGACGGCGGGGTGGCTGAGTGATGCGGGTTCCGGTGCGGCATGTGGCCGGCAATGTGATCTGGACGCGGCACGGTACGTGCTGGGCGTTGTGGCGGGTGGAGGCCGGCGGGCACGCGTATGCCTCGCGCGGGGCAAAGGAGCAGCGGCTGCGCGCGGTCGAGGCCTTGGTGAAGGGCCTGCGTGGCGAGGCGATGCTGTTGAGCTTGTGCCCGCAAGTGGATCCGGCGGCGGTGGTTCGGCGGATGACCGACGGCGTTGATCTCGCGGCCAGCGAGCGGTACGCGGCGCTGGCGCTTCGGGTGCTGGACCAGTTGGAGGGCCTGGAGCTCACCGGCCGCGCCGACTTCCTGGCTGTGCCCCTTCCGGCCGGTGGCGGGGCGGACTCCGCGCGGATGGCGTGGGCGGCGGCCCGCGCGGAGATGGCGCTGCAACTGGGGTTGCTGCCGGCGCCGGTCGCAGCCCGCGAGGAGGTCCGTCGGCTCGGCCAGGCCCGGGAGATGGCGGCGTCCTGGCCGTCGACGATTCGGCTGCGGCCGGCGAGCGAGGCGGAGATCTTGTGGATCTACGGCCACAGCGCCCGCCGCGGTGTCCTCGAACCGCTCCTGCCGGAACCTGGCCAGGGGCAGGTTCGTGGCCGCGGTCGCGGGGCGGCCGCCCTCGGCCAGGTCGTGCTCGCCGAAGGCGCCGCCCCTGCTGAACCGGAGCAGGGCGAGGCCGGGGAGGGTCCGGCGGGGCGGTCCTCGGCGTTCGGTCGGCGGTGGCTGCAGGTGGCCACCGAGTGGGGTGATTCCTACCAGGCGTTCCTCACGCTCGCCGAGATGCCTGAGCACTTCGTCTTCCCCGGCAGCGAGTACCTGGCCCGGCTGGACGAGTTCGCGTTCCCCGTGGACTGGACGGTGCGGCTGAGGGTCACTCCGGGCACGGAGGCGGAGCGTAAGGCGCGGCGGCAGGCGCGGGAGTTGGCGCAGCAGCCCGAGGAGTACGACGGCGAGCCGGCTGGGGTGCCCGATCGCGTGCTGGAGGCGGCCGACGGCATCGGCGACTACGCCGCGGCGTTGACGCGTTCCAAGGGGGAGGTCGAGGTGCAGGCGATGGGGACGCTGTGCGTGTGGGGCCGCTCCCCGGTTGAGGTGGAGGCTCGGTGCGCGGAGGTGCGGACCTACTTTGCCGATACCGACTACACCTTCGTCCGTCCGCTGGGCGCCCAAGGGCAGCTGTTCTACGGGATGCTGCCCGGCGCCCGCACGCCGCAGGTGATGGCCAACTATGCGCAGATCTTGCTGGCGCGGGACTTCGCGATGGCCGCGCCGTTCGCGGGCACTGCCCTCGGGGATGGGCGCGGGCCGTTGTTCGGGCTGCAGTTGGCCGGGGGCGGGCTGCGCCCCGTTCACGCTGACTGGCCCGCCGGGCCTCGGCGGCGCACCAGTGCCTCGGCGGCGTTCATCGGGGAGTTGGGCGCGGGGAAGTCGACGGCGATGAAGGCCGCCGTCTACGCGATCCTCGCCGCTGGCCGGCGGCCGGCGCAGCATCTGCGGCGCGGGCGGGCTGTCATCGTTGACCGGACCCCGCAGCAGGAGTGGGTGCATTTCGCGCGGGCGTGCCCCGGCACCACGCAGGTCATCACGCTGACCGGCCAGGCTCGCGTCTCGCTCGATCCGTTGCGGATCATCCACGACCGGGCCGAGGCCCAGCGCCGCACCGAGTCGTTCCTGACGCTGCTGTTGGGGGTGGCGCCGATGGAGGACCAAGGCGTGGTGTTGTCCGAGGCGGTCGAGACCGTCCTGGCGGGAACGGCGCCGTCGATGGCCGCTCTGGTGATGGAGCTGCGGCAGCGCGGGACCCGGGAGCCGGCGGCGCAGGCGTTGGCGCGGAAGTTGACCGCGGTGGCCCGCAAGGACCTGGCGCGCATGATCTTCGACCCGGCGCTGCCGGTGGTCGACACCAGTGCGGCGGACACCGTCGTGTTCTCCGTGGCGCAGCTGGCGCTGCCCAGGGAGCACGAGCTGGCGGCGGATCGGCTGGCGAAGCTGGAGTTCGAGAAGGTCTTTGGGCGGGCCGCGCTGTACCTGATCGCCGCGATCTGTCGGGAGGTGTGTTTCGCCGATCCGGCGGAGTTCTGCGTGGCGGTGTGGGACGAGTGCTGGTGGCTGACGTCTTCCTCGGAAGGTGAGGCGCTGTTGTTGGAGCTGCTGCGTGATGGGCGCAAGCACGACGCCGGCGTCCTGGCCGGCTCCCACGATGCCGACGACATCGGGCGCAGCGGCAGTCAGACCGGGGAGATCTTGCGCGGCCTGTTCCCCAGGAAGTACCTGTTCCGGCAGACCGACGTCACCCTCGCCAAGCGCGGTCTGGAGTTCCTCGATCTCGATCCGGATGACGAGGACCTGGTGGAGATGGTCACCGCCGGCCTGTCCCCCATCGACGTCGCCGAGGACGTCCGCACCCAGCGGGCCGGCGAGTGCCTGCACCGCGATCTGTTTGGGCGCATTGGCGGCATGCAGGTGCTGCTGCCCGCCGACCCGGTTGCGGCGGAGGCGATCCACTCCGACCCGGTGCGTGCGGTATGACGCGGCGGGGCCTGGCCGGGCTGCTCCGGCACACGGGCGGACGCTCCGTGTGGCGGTGTCTGGTGCTGCTGGGCGTCGCGGCAGCCGTGACGGTCCTGTTGGCCGGCCATCCCGCCCTCGCCACACCGGCCACCGCACCGGCCGCCCCGCCGGTTGCTGTTCAGGGCGGTGGCAGCCCCGTGTCTGCCGCGCTGCCGTCCCGGGTGCCGGTTGGGCAAGGGTCGATGGTGCTGGCTGCTGGTGCCCCGGGTACGGAGCGGACGCAGAAGGAGCAACTCCGCAAGACGCTGATGAAGCTGGGGGTGGGCAAGGGCGACCTGTTGGACTCCTTTCAGGTCACCAACGACATCGGCATCCCCGTGTCCGCGTTCACCGTCGATGTGGACAGCGGCAGTTGGGACGATTGGGACCTGAAGGTCGAGGCCTGGCTGACGAGCTTGTTGTTCATGGGCGTGAAGTGGCTGGTGGCGTTCGCCTGTTGGCTGCTGACCTGGGCGCTGGGCTTCAAGCTGGCTGAGGCGCTCCTCAGGCCGGCGGTGGCGGTGTCGGACTCGCTGTACTCCCACGTGCTGCTGTCGATGGGGCTGCCGTCGCTGTTCCTGGTCTTCTCCGGGGTCACCGCCGCCTGGCACCTGTGGTTCGGCAGGCGCTCGCGCGGCTGGGGCGAACTCCTCGCCTCCCTGATGATCGGAGCGCTGGCCGCCACCTCGCTCGCCTCCCCTCCCCAGCAACTCCTTGGCCCCCAGGACGGGGCCGTGGGCAAGGCACGCGAGTTGGGCATCGCGGTCGCCTCCGTGGTGATGGGACAGGACGATCCGACCGCGGCCGATCCGCTGTATGGGATTGTCACGCCGATCACCGACCAGATGGTGGACGCCTTCGTCGTCCAGCCCGCGATGGTCCTGTCCTACGGCCGCACCTTCACCAACTCCGGCGAGAAAAAATGCGCGTGGCAGTTCGTCACCTCCCGCATCGGCCAGGCCATCTACAACCAGAAACTCGCCGACGCCAACAAAGACGCCAAGGATGTGCCCAGCGGTGGCGACCTCCTCGTGCCCGGCCTCGGCGGCAAGTTCACCGACCTGCTGCGGGAGAAGGGCCTGCAGTGGGTCACCGACAGCACAGGTGTCCAACCCGGCGAGACGTTCGAGAAGACGTGCGTCGGCCCGGACGCCAAGGTGGCCAAGAAGGCGAGCGTCGACAAGCTGGTCGGCGCCGGCTTCATGCTGGTGGCCGCACTGCTGCTCTGCGCCCTGATCATCGCGCTGGCCGCCGGCTACCTGACGGCGCAAGCCTGGCTGGCCATCGAGGCGATGCTGCTGCGCTGTGCCCTGATCGCCGGCACCCTCCCCGGCCCGGGCCGGGCCTGGCTGTGGTCGCGCGCCGCCGCCATCGCCCGCGGCCTGGCCCTCCTGGTCACCCTGGTCATCGCGCTGGCGGTCTTCGTCGTCTGCGTCACCGCCGTGCTCGCCGCCCAGCCGCAGGACATCCCCGGCGGCATCATCGTGCGCTTCGTCCTCGTCGACATCCTGTGCGCCGCCGCGATCGTCTTCCGTAAGCGCCTGATGCGGGCGACCAGCCAGGGCACGGCGCGTCTACGCAGCCGGCTCGGCGCCTCCCCGCTGGGCGGCAGCAACCCGCCCGCCGCCCTCGGGCCAGTCGGCGGGCGACGCCGGGGGACGCTGGGGAAGGTCGTGGGAGCCGGGCTGATGCTCGGGGCAATGGCCGCCACCGGCGGAGCGGCCGGCGCACTCGGCGGTGTCGGCCGCGCCACCTCCGCCCGCGCCCTGTCCCTGCGGCTGGCCCGCGGCGCCGGAAGTCTGGCTCGAGGCACCCAGCGGGCGATGCGGGCCGGCGGCCGGGCCGGGCTGCGGCTGGGCCGCTTCGGACTGCAGAGCACAGTCGGACTGCCGGTCTACGGCCCGCGTGCCGCCCGCACCGCCGCGACAGCCGTCCAGGCGGTGCCCGGTCAGGTGGCCACCGCCGCCTCGCAGTTGACTGACAGGCTGGAGGCCGCGCGCGCCCTCTACGAGCCGCAGGCCCGAGAGCTCGCCTCCGGATGGTTCGCCGGGGTGGGCGGGCACTGGCTGCGCAATCAGGCCCTGATCCGGAACGGGATGCCGCCCCTACCGGCCCGCCCCCGTCCCGCACGGGGCACCAGCGGCACCCGCGCGACTGTCCCGCCGCGCGGTCGCATGCCTCGCCCGGGGCCGGCTCCCGCCGCACCACGGCCGGCAGCAGGGTCGCGGTCTTCCCGGGCCCGGCGCGTGCCGCAACGACCGCTGACCCCGCCGGCCTCCAGTCAGCAGGCCAGCCTGCAGCAGCGGCTGCACCGGATGCGGACCCGCGCCCCAGCCAACCCAGCCCCCGGCCCGCACCCTGGGCGAACGGGCACGCCGCCGGCCGCGCCGCGCCGCCCCAACCAGCCGCCGCGCCGGCCACGGAGGCGCTCATGAAGCGCCCCCTCTTGGCGGCCGGCGCCAGCCTCGGCGGCGTGGCCATGGCACTGATCGGCGTGCTGGTGCTGTTCGTCGCCGCGGTCGCCAACGGTGCCGCCGGGCACCAAGAGACGCAGAACGCCTCTGGGAATCTCCCGCCGGGAAGTCAGGTCGGCGACATCCCGCCGCAGATGCTCACGCTCTACCGGCAAGCGGCGCCCGCCGCTTGCCGGGGGTTGGACTGGTCGGTGCTCGCCGCGGTCGGGAAGGTCGAGACCGACCACGGCCGGCACCCCACCATGCGCTCGGAAGCCGGCGCCGTCGGCCCGATGCAGTTCCTGCCCTCGACGTTCACGGCCTACGCTCACCCGGTGCCGCCCGGCGGCGCGGCCCCGCCCACGCCATGGGATCCCGCGGACGCGGTGTATGCCGCGGCCCGGATGCTGTGCGCCAACGGCGCGAAGACTGACACCGAGGATGGGCTGTACCGGGCGATCTACTCCTACAACCACGCCGACTGGTACGTGCGCAGGGTCCTCGGCCAGGCCCACGCCTACGCCGCGGCCGCGCCTCGGCCGGGGGAGGGAGAGGGCGGGGGCGGTTCCGGGAACGCGATCATGCAGGCCGCGCTCGGGCAGCTCGGCGTCCCGTACGTCTGGGGCGGCGGCACCATCAACGGGCCGAGCGGCGGCGGCTTCGACTGTTCCGGGCTCACGTCATACGCCGTGCACCAAGGCACCCGCCACCGCGTGGTGCTGCCGCGCACCTCCCAGGAACAACGGCACGCTGGCACCCCCGTACCACGCGATCAGATGCAGCCTGGAGATCTCATCATCTTCGACAAGGAGGGGTGGGGGCACGTCGGGATTTACGCGGGTGGTTTCCGCATGGTCGACGCGCCAAGGCCGGGGAAAGCCGTCGAGGTGATCAGTCTCGCGGGTTACTGGGAGCAGTACACGTGGTCCGTGAGGCGCGTGGCCTGAGTCCTTGTAGGTTCCCATCACATTTGTCATTCGTCCCATTGGTTTGTCGAAGGTCTGTCGACCGTACCGAGAAACCGCAGGTGGCGCGTCCCAGCGTTCTGTCGTACGCGCTCCAAGGCCCCCTTGAGCCTGAGGATTTCGACAGATCGACGAGGCAGGACCGCTGACAAACCGCTGAGACACCGGGACATCAGCCCAGGTCGAGCGACGGGCGCACGACAGACCAAACGAGAACCTACAGTCCTCGTGCTATCGCCCGGCCTGGACCGCCACGTGCCGGATGGGATGTACAGCCGATGCAGGGATCGGTCAGCGACCCCGTAGACGCCTCAGCCAACCCCACTGCTCTGGTCCATGGTCGTGTCGAGAAGGTTGGGCCTCGGTAGCAACGGCAGCAGCGGTTCTGCCTAACGAACGGTCGAGGCGGGCCCATCCGTCCCGCCGCGGAGTCAGCGGGCTCGGCGGTCGGGGGTGATTACGCCGTTATCGCCCGTAGGGCGATCCTCGTAGGAGGGGGCTGTCATACGTCGGCCCCGCTCCCCCACTAGTGGCAGGGTCGCGGGGCCGCCTGACAACCGGGGAAGTTAGCCCGGTTGTACGGTCCGCAGCTTCTGTGAGAGCTGCTGAACCTGCTCCGTGCCCATATGACGCAGGATCAGGGCCGCCATGGCGTCGACGTCCTGCCACGGCAGGTCAGGCGATGTTTCCTCACCTGCCGGTGTGACCGGCGTTGCAGGCCGCGTTCCGCGGTCGTTGCTCGGCTCCGCGTTGTGGTGGCCTTGCTCGGATGTGCGCGGTGAGGTGATTACGGCGTTATCACTTGAGGTGTGCTCAGGCGTCGGGTCCTGAGGGGTGATTACGCCGTAATCACCTGAGGGCTGCTGCTGTGGAGCAGCGGTGGCCGCTTCGCTCTTCCGTTGACGTGTCTTCTTCGGTGCCTCCGCGGCGCGTTTGTCCGCCTCAGCTCGCTGTTGTTGCGGAGGCAGCTTGCTTAGTCCTCGGACGTGTTCGACCTTCCGGTCGCCGGCTTCGAGGTCGGCCTGGAGGGCCGGGTCGAGGTGGAGGAGGGAGATCCGCTGTGAGATGAACCCTTGGCTTATGCCGAGCCGCTGGGCGGCCTTGCGCTGCGAGCCGTAGAACTTGACGAGCTTTTCTAGCGTGGTGGCTTCTTCGAGCTCGGTCATGTTCTCGCGATGCACGTTGGCTACGAAGGCTGCTTCCAGCAGCTTGTCGTCCGAGGTAGCGAAGGCATCGTCAACGGTGTACTTGATCTCCGTCAGGCCTGCCTCGCCAGCAGCCGCGAATCGTCGATGCCCATCGACGACGACGTACTGGGCCCCGTCCTTCAGCCTGCTGGCTTGACCGGGCCGCTCGGCGAGGTAGGCGTCGACGGTGACGAGGCTGATGGCATTGACCAGCCCGACCTCGAGAATCGACTGGGCGAGGTCGGAGACATCGCCGACTGTCTCGCGCGGGTTGTCGGGGTTCTCGCTGATCAGGTTCAGGGGGAGTCGTGCTGCCTTCGGTGCCGGCGCACTTGTGGGGGCCTCAGTCGCCTCGGCGATGGCGGCGCGGCGAGCGCTGACGGCGGGGGCGGCATGGCTGAAGGAGGCGGAGGGGCCGAGTCTCCTGGCCTTGCTACTCATGCGATCTCCCGGGCGAGCGCGCGGATGTTGGCGGCCTGTTCGCTGTTGGAGGCGTAGGCGAGCAGCGGTGTTTTGGTGCGGACGGCTTCGCGCTGTTCGCGTCGGTCGGGGATCACGGCCACGACGCGGGGGTCCCTTATGGCTTTCCACTCGTCGAGGGAGCTGGTGGCGATGTAGCCGCGGCGGGCGTCGTAGAGGTTGACGATGAGGCCGAGGTAGTCGAGTTCGATGGTCATGTCGGCGCGCATGTCCTCGATTTGGGAGACGAGTAGGCCGTAGGCGTCTGCGCTGCTGTCTTCGGCTTGGACGACGATGCCGATGCCGGATTGCCCAGGCTGTTCGCCGTCGCGGCGGCGGCCGTAGTAGACGGCGGCGTCCATGCTCAGGCCGAGGCTGGGCGGGCAGTCGACGATGATGACGTCGTAATTGCCTTCGACGGGGGCGAGGGCTCGTTCCAGGGCGGCTTCGCGGACGCGGACGCTGGAGAGCTTGACGTCCAGGAGGAAGGCGTCCTGGCTAGCGGGCAGAAGGTCCAACCGTCCGCCGAACTGGTCGCCGTTGACGGTGACGATGAGGTCGCGGATGTCTCCGCGGTCCTTGTCGGCGGCCATGTGCTTGGAGAGCGTGTCGCCCTTCATGTCGAGCGGCTCGTGCCCGAGTTGCTTGGTGAGGTGGCCCTGCGGGTCGAAGTCGACCAGGAGCACGCGCAGTCCGTGGCCTGGACGCTGCTCAAGGGTCGGCTCCTTGCCGTCCTCGGTCATCTGCTTGGAGGCGCGGACGGGGAAGATTGCTTGGGGGTCCTCGGCATAGGCCTGAGCCAGGCCGGCTGCCATGGCGGTCTTCCCGACGCCTCCCTTCTGGTTGCAGATGATCTTCCGCTTCGGGATGGTCGGGCGCTCGATGGCCGGAGCCGGGTTGGAGTCCAGCCACAGCTGTACGGACTGTGCCAGGCCTTGGATTCCGGAGACGCCGCGTGCGGCGGCGTCGGTGCGGAAGGCTTCCCAGAGGCCTTCCGGTAGCCAGGTGGAGAAGGGCTCCGCGCCGGCGGTATCGATGGGGGAGAGGTTGGAGCCAAGGCTGCGCCAGGCGGTGATGCCTTCGGCGACAGCGTCTTGGAGGGCGATGCCGCGCTGTGCGGCGCGGACCTTGAAGTCCTGCCAGAGGGCGGCGGGGAGTTTGGAGACGACCTTCTCGCGGTCGCCTTGCGGACTGCTCGTCATAGAAGGAACCTTACTAACGCAGTAGATCATTTCTAGCATCAGGGCGTTAGTGTCTCCTTGAAGTGCTGTGAGAGATAGGTGATTACGCCGTAATCACCCGGGCGTCCGCCACTGCTCCTTGCCTCCTGACGCACCATCCAGCAGGCACACACTGCGAGTTGTCCGGCCCGGTGGAAACGGCAACGCGGGATTCGGCGCGGGGGGGCGAGGACGTCGAGGAGCTGGGTCGAGTGCTCCTTGCCAGTCGGCGCGCGAGCGACGTTCCGCACAGCAGCGGCCCACCGCGTGCTATCAGGACGATGATCAGCAGCGGTGTGGTGCTGGCGAACCCGTCCTACTTGGCCTCGCCGCTCTCGCCATCCGCAATCGCGTAAAACGCCGAGCCGTCATCGCAGCAGGGGCTCCTGTGGAGCAACTACCAGGGGCGGAGCTGCACGTAGCCTCCGAGCCGTGACGCCGATATTCGATCAGCTGGTTCGTGAAGTTGATGCCGAGGACGGCAGCGCGGTCGCGAGGCGCGGCGAGTCCTGCCAGCAGGCGCCAAGGGATTCGATGAACACATCGCACACGGGGCCTCCAGGGCTCGGGGCAGTGCGAGCCCGGGCGCGGTGACCGTCAAACGGCACCGCGCCCGGGGCTGGCCGGGTGTGTTGGAGAGATCAGACCGAAGTCGACTGTGGAGGCAGGTCGGCGCGCAGGGCGGTGAGGGTGAGGCGGTGCTGCCAGGTCTGGGTGGCCTGGGTGGGCGGGATGCCGCGCAGGGCCTCGCTGTAGAGCCACCGGTCGCGTTGGTCGTCCAGGTCGTCGAAGGTGGTGGCGGTGCCGTAGGCGACGGCGGCTAACTGCCTCCAGACGTCGTCCGGGAGTTGGTTACGGCAGGTGGCACACAGTCGCTGGCCGATCAGCGGGTTGTACTGGATCGTGCAGCGGGCGGTGCAGGAGTACTCCGGCACGCAGAAGCAGGCGAAGCAGCCGTCGGGCCGGGGCAGCTCCCGGCGGCGGTGTTTGGTCAGGTTGGGGAGGCGGGCGGGGGCGGTCGGCCATTTGTGGTCGCAGTAGCGGCAGTGGTGGTAGTGCCCCCATCCGGTGCGGCCGGGGCCAGTGGTGTGGTTAGTCGACCGG
This sequence comes from Streptomyces sp. NPDC093097, assembly GCF_044754325.1. Taxonomy (NCBI): domain Bacteria; kingdom Bacillati; phylum Actinomycetota; class Actinomycetes; order Kitasatosporales; family Streptomycetaceae; genus Streptomyces; species Streptomyces sp. NPDC093097. The sequence continues at coordinate 65,217 of NZ_JBIVOW010000029.1, read as the reverse complement.
CTGGATCGGTTGCAGGTCGGGCATTCGGACTGCACCGCAATGTCCTCATGGCACAGCCATTCGATGTCGATGATGGTGGCGGCCTGGGCAGTGGGGTCGTCGCGGTCGGCGTAGTCGAAGTGCCAGGCGTAGTCATCGCTTTCCTTGGTCACCTTGATGCCGATGCGCTTGGTGCCGAGGCGGGTCAGGTCGGCGAGTTGGCTGCAGGGCAGGATGCGTTGGCCCCACACGCGTCGGTGGTAGGCGTTGGTGACGGCGAGGACGGCGCGGTCGGTGAGGTGGCCCAGCGCCATCAGGTGGTCGGCGTTTTCTCCTAGCGTGGTGGTCGGGACGCCGTGCAGCGTGTCGAAGCCTTCCTCCACGCTCCCGGTCAGCGTGAAGGTCTGGCCGGGATTGGCGTCAGTGAACGCGGTCATGCTGATCGGTCTCCTTGAGGAGTGGGTGTCTGCGGGGGAGTGGCCAAGGATGGTTGCGGCAGGGCGGCTGCCGGAGGCTCTGGGTGGACTTGGGTGTGGCGGCCTGGTGGCGTAGCCGCCACGTGGGAGCGGCAACCCGAAGTTCTCTCACGGCGGGATGTGCTGCAGTGCCGTCGAAGGTGCGGTAGTGGTGCGGACTGCGGGTTGGTGGTTGAGCCTCAGTCAGACGACGGCTGGTTTGGCGGGCGCCAGCCGCGGCGTTTCCAGGAGTCCACCTGTGTGCGGCTGACGCCGGTTCGGCGCGCGGTCTCCGCTGGCCCTACTCCGCGGGCGGTCAGCAGTCGTGCGGCCTCCCATCGTTCGAGAGGTGTGAGGGTTTCTGGTGCGTCGTCATTGAGGGTGCGCTCGACGGCGATGAGGTCGATGTCTCGTGCGGCATCGAGGGTGTGGGGTGTGTGGGTGGCCAGGCTGTAGTAGGGCAGGTCGGGCCGGATGCGGCTTGCGGTGATCATTTCTGCCTCCTGGACGGTGTTGGGCAGCTCGCGATGTGCGGCCGCCCAACACCGGTGCCGGCTGCGGACGTCAGGGCGTGCCGAAGGTGGTCTCCCACTGGGCGATCAGGGGAGCGATTTGGGTGGGGTTGGTGGCGGTGCCGATCCAGGTGCCGTTCGGGGCCCACAGCTGCACGGCTGATGTGTCGGTGCGTCGGACGGCGGTGTACGGGCCGAGTCGGTCGCAGAGAAGCTGCGGGGCCTGGTCGTCGGGGCCGTAGGCGAGTTCCGCAAGGGGGATCGGTTGGAGGAGTTCGAGGGCGTCGACGCAGAGTTGGACGATGCCGGCAGCGTGGGTGGGGAGGGTCAGGGTGCCGCGAACGCGGAGGAGGTCGCCGGGGCGGAGTTCGGCGAAGAGGGCGTCGACGATGCGGGGGTCGCCGGTGGTGCAGGCCAGGACGGTTTCCTGGCTGAGGTCGTCGGTGGGGGAGGAGATCAGGCGGAACCGGGCGGTGTCGCGGGGGCCGGGGATCGGCTCGTCGTCGAGGTAGCCGTCGAGGGCCATGGGAATGGTGTCGTGCGTCGTCACGGTCGGGCTGCCTTCCTGTGGGAGCGGGAGACGCTGTCCTTCAGCAGCTGATAGTTGCGGCGCTGCTGTTCGGGCGTGAGCGGTTGGGGTCGGGGGCGGCGGAAGAGCTGGCCGGTGGGGATGTCCTCGGTGAGGGTGCGGGCGAGGCGGTCGTCGGCGTCGGCCGGAGCCGCGGTGCTGCTCATCGGACTTGCCGTCGGGTCAGCGTGTGGTGGTGGGTGGCGGAGATGAGCAGCCGTTGGAGGGCGGCGCCGGGGTGGGTGTAGTGGGCGGTGGCGGGCAGTCCGCAGGCCCAGCAGTCGCGTTCGGTGCCGTTCCAGGTGACGGAGCAGCAGGCGCACAGGTGGTCGTGGGGCTGGCGGGTGCCGATGGCGCGCATGGCGGCGGCTGCGGTGCGGAGGGGTGCGGCGTGGAGGTGGGAGACGGGCATCGTTGGGTCTCCTTGCTCGGGCAGTTCCGGGCCGGTTCGCGGGCCGCCTGCCGGTGTGCGGCGGGCGGCCACGCGGCTGTTGACGGTGGTGCCGAGATGGGGTGGTGCGGGTCAGGCGAGGGCGGCTTTGATGCGGGTGCCGAGCCAGTGGGCGGCGTTGACGCTGACGGCGTTGCCGATGCCGAGGATCTGCTGCTCCTGGCTGGCAGCGGGGAGGATGTAGTCGGCGGGGAAGCGTTGGGCTTGGGCGAGTTCGCGCGGGTTGAGCATGCGCAGCGTGCAGTCGTCCACGGTCGGGGCGGGTCTGACGAGGCTGTGGTGGGGTTTGCAGGCCACCGTGGTGACGGGTTCGGCGGTTGTACGGACGGCGCCCTTGCGGCCGTTGGGGACGATCAGGGCGTGGTGTCGGCCTTGTGCTGAGATCGCTGGGACCGGGTTGGTGAGCGCGACGGCTGTGGTGTTGCGGCGCAGCATCGTCACGTGCGGTGCGGTGCCGTACTTGGTCAGGCCGGCCTCGATGCGGGCGCGGGTGGAGGCGGCGTAGGGGGTGAACTTCTTGCGGTCCGGGCGGCCTTCGCCGACGCGTGTGCCGGGCAGGGACCAGTCGATGACGTCGGCGATGGGCCGGGTGGTGGGGTCGAGGATGAGGTGGCCGCACCGGCGTTGGGGGCAGCGGTAGTCGTACTGGACGCCCCACTTGCCGATCTTTCGGCGGCGGGGGTTGCGCCAGACCTGACGGGCGTTGACGGGGCCGCAGGTCGGGCAGAGCGCGGCGGGCCGGACCTCCAGGTCGGGCAGGGGAATGCCCTTGCGGGTGAAGACGACGTAGATGCGGTCGCGTAGCTGCGGGGCGGTCGGGTTGTCGTCGTCGCCGAGGTGTGCGCTGCTGGCGCAGACGATCTGGTGGTTGTAGCCGAGGATGTTCATCCCGGACAGCCACCAGTCGAACAGCTCCCAGTCGGTGGCGAATTCGGTGACGTTCTCGCACAGGACCGCGTCGTACCGGTGGACTTCGGTGGCGGCGATGATGTCGAGGGCGGTGGCTCGGGTGCGTTCGAACTGCGGTTGGCCGCCGTGCTCGTCTGGTGTGGCTCGTTGGCCGTCGGGGCCGATGAGGCAGGTCTGTCCGTAGGTCCGCTTGCGTCCGCCGGCTGGGGCGATCTCGGTGCAGATCGGTGAGCCCCACAGGATGCGGGTGTGGGGGAGGGAGCGCTTGTCGAACGCGTTGATGTCCTCGGTGAGGTGTTCGGCGTGTGGGTGGTTCGCCCGGTGGGCCTCGACTTGCACGCGATCGTGGTTCATGGCCAGGCGCAAGCGGAGCCCGGCTTCCATAAGGCCCCTGGCTGAGCCGCCCAGGCCGCAGAACAGGTCGGTGAAGTCGAGCTCACCGTCGTGCTGGAAGGCCCTCATCGCTCAGATCCCGTCGTGTGTGCCGCCAGCCGCAGATGCGGCAACTGCTGGAGGACCTGCTCCACGAGGTCCTGGCTCGGCTTCCAGGCCGACAGCGCGCCGGTGGCAGGTACGGGCAGGGCGAGTTCCTGGACGTCGGTGAGGACCAGGTGGTGAGCATCACGCTGCGCCCAGGGGCTGGTGCACCGCCTGGGGCCCTGGTCGGAGTGGCAGTCGATGAGGCGCGCGACGCCGATGACAGCCCCGAGGGGGAGTTCGCGTCCGTGGATCGTGGTGGCGACCAGCGGATCACGCAGGGCTGCGCGGTCCGGCTTCTTCATCCCGGCGTGGATGAGGAGCCAGCCGCGCCAGGGCCAGCGCTTGGGGCGGTTCTCCGTGTTCTTCCCGACGAGGATGCAACTCGCCCATGGCTGGCGGATGGTGATGCCGCGGATCCACTGGCCGGGGTCGGTGGGAGGAGCGGTGGAGGTCATACTGGTGTCTCCGTCTCTCATGGATGGGATGGAGGGCCGGGACAGCCGTCGTGCAGCCACACGAGAGCGGTTGTCCCGGCCTGACGCCTTGCTGTTGCTGGCCGGGGTGCGCGGGTACTAGCTGTCGGTGGCGCGGTTCACGCCCGGACCACGCCCGCGTACTGCGCCTCCAGGCCCGCGCGGCCCTCATGGTCGGCGTCCTGGTCGTGGTCGTCGGTCTCCTGGTCGACGTCGTCGACGCCGCCGTGGAGGCTGCAGACGATGGACTCGTCGTTGTGCAGGTCACCGCTCAGCGCCCGATACAGGCAGCTGACGCTGTGGGCGGGGGCCCAGGCGTAGTCGGTGCATTCGTCGTCATGCGGGCATGGCACCAGCACGTCGAACCCGTAGTCGCCCTCACCGTCGATGTCGGTGCGCAGGGCAAGGGTGAGGTGCATCTGCCCGAGGCGGATCTCCGCAACGCGATCGCCGCCAGCGACGCTCGAGCCGCGCTTCCACCGCCACAGTGGCAGGATCTCCGGGCCGAACACCCGGCGTACGAGCAGCAGGTCGCCCAGGCCGTCGGTGCCGTCCAGTCCGAGGTCGGCGTTTCGGGCCTCGCTCAGCCGCTTCAGGAATGGCAGCAGCTGGTAGAGACTGTCCGCGAAGACGATCTGGTTGAAGCCTTCCGCCGCCAGGATCGCATGGGAGCGGACCATCGCCTGGTGCTGGTCCCGGACCGTGCCGTCGGGCACGGTCCGGTTGGCCGGCCGCGGGCGCTGGCGCTCCACGCATACGGAGGCCGGGGTAGCGACCATGACCGCGGTGGCGGGCATGCCGTGCCGTTTGGCGGCGGCGACCAAGGGTTCCCTTGCCTCGCGGCTGACGTTCGTTGCGTCGATGACCGTGTTCAACTTCCGGGCCATCCGGCGCTCCAGGAGCATGTGCAGGGCATCGACCGCGTCGGCAGTCGCCTCCTGATCGCCCGCGTCGTCGCTCACTGCCTCGCGCAGCGCATCCAGGGACAAAACCTGAGAAGCGGGCCAGGTGCGCGCGAGCGTGGATTTGCCGGCGCCGGCCGGGCCGATGAGGACCACCAGGCCGTTCGGCAGCTCCGGGTAGATCAGCATGGTCATGCAGGGTCTCCTTGCGCGTTCAGGGTGCAGGCAGCGATGAGCAGGTGTGCCTGATGCCGTCGCCTTACTGCTGGCGGTAGTGCCAGCAAGGGGCGGCCGTGCGCCTGGCAGTGGACGGCCGCCCCCGCGGTTGTTACTGGCCTTCTTGGGCGAGGCGGGCCGTCTCCTCGGCCAGCTCCTTCGTGGCCCGCTCCTGCTCCTCGGCCGCGAGGCGCAGCGCTTCCATCACCTCGGGCGGCGTCTCGTTTTCCATGGCTGGTCTCCTGTCTCGTATCTGCGGGTGGTGGCCTTGGGCTGCGGTGCGTCGAGGGCGCCGCCTGCCATTTCGGGTCTTGGTGGTTCAGTCGTGGGTCGGCTGGCGCTCCGGGCCGCCCCCGGTGGCCCAGCGCTCCCAGGTGGCCGGCGGCCGGTTCATGAGGGGCCAGCCGGGGTGCGTCCGGGGCCGGGGGAGCGGTGTGGTTGTGTGGGCCGGCGGGTGGTCAGGCAGCGGCGGAGGCCGGAGTGTCGAGTCCGGAACCAAGCAGCAGACCGCGGATGGACCGCTCATGCTCGCTCGAGCGGATCCGGTCGTGCAGGAGCTGACCAGCGACCAAGCAGCGGGCCCGCAGGCGGATCGCGGCAACAGCGTCGGTGTTGGCGCCGGCGTCGGTCGCGGCCTCCGCAGCGGCGTTCCCGGCGAGGGCCTTGGCTGCGTTGAGGCCGGCCATGCGCCGGGAGCGCTTCGCCTTGTGGTGCGCCCACCAGCCCAGTGCATGGGTGTCGGTCACGCGCTCGCCCCATGCGTCGTACTTGCGGCGGGTGCCCTCAGGACTGGCGGCCCATTCTTCGGCCCACTGGCGGGTGAGGTTGGGCAGCTGCGCGATGACCTCAAGAACCTTCTCTCCACGAGGCCCGAAGGCCCGCCAGGCCTCGGTCTCTTCCACGACGCGGATCTGGTGGGACATCAGCCAGTACGGGGCGAAGTCCGAGCCCCAGTTGCCGGTTTCACCGAGCGGGTCGGCGAGGAACAACCTCACCGGCCAGCCGTCCTCGAGGCGCCCCAGGATCTCGCCGGGCTTGGTGTACATGTGGAAGTAGGAGAACGGCTTGTCGGTGTACCACTTCCGCCCCGGGCTGGGGTGGTCGATGGTCTGGCCGATGTGGTCGGCGAGGTTGACAGTGGGGATGGTCTCGCCCTGGGCGCTGTAGTAGCGGGCGAGGTCGCCGCTGGTGGGCGGGACGGTGCCGTCGGGCCGGGTCGCGATGTAGTGGAGCTTGTTCATGGGCTGGCCTCCAAGGTCGGCAGGGCCGGGCTGTCCGGTCCTCCGCGCCGCCCCAGCCCCGCATGAGGGTTGAGGCGGCACGGGGAGCCGTCAGACCGGGTAGGTGGCCCAGGGGTCGTCGTGCTTCTCGGCCGGTACGGCGGTCGCCGCGGACACCTCGTCCTGGTCGTCGGCCTCGCCTTCGTCGGCGTCAGCGTCCTCGCACTCCGTCGTGCAGTACCTGCGGGCGGAGTAGAACGGGGCGCCGCACAACGCGCATTCGCGGGGCTCGGGGTCGGGCTGGGTCGACCAGTCGATGAGGACATCGGGGTCAATGCAGACGGCGCATCGGCCGTCGGCATGGTCCCGCACACCGGAGCAGCCGTCACCGCAGAGCTCCCGCTCGGTGCAGCCGCACTGCCGGCATGCCGGCGGAGAGGCGATCGCCTTGGCGAGGGTGTCCCACAGCAGGGTGCTGGGGCCGCCGAACTGCGGGTCGGCAAAGGTGATCTGCAGGGCAGGCACGACCGCCTCCACAGCCTGCGGGAAGCCGCGCCACATCGCCTGCATCTCCGGCAGGCCGAGGGCCTCTCCGAAGACGCCCTCGGCCTGCCCGTTGCGAGTGCTGACGGTGATGCCTTCGCCGGACCCGTAGTTGGCATCGAGCAGGTCGTTGAGGACGATCTGCAGTCCGGCCCTCTCGGCGGCGTCGACCAGGCGGCGGATGAGGGCCGGGTCGGTGGCGAAGCCCCACACCGCCGCCTTGTTCCGCGCCTTCCCGTGCACGACGCCGGCCTGCGCGGCCGGGATGAGGAAGCCGGCGCGGTTGGCGGCGGCGAGGACCGGGGTGTGCGCGGCGAGGGTGGGGTGGGGGCGGTGGCTGGCGCGGTGGCCGGGGAGGCTACGCACGGTGCCTTCCCACCATTCCGCAGTGAGCTGCGCGAGGTCGTTCAGGGTGCGGGCGGTGTTCCAGCGGGCGCGGTCGGTGCGGCTCATCCAGGGCAGGTGCGGCATGTTTCTCCTCGTAAGAATGGAAGTGGAGTGCGTTCTGTGTGGTGCCCGAATCCGTTTGATCAGAGCCGTTGCCGATGTCGGAGGGGCTGAGGCGCGCAGCGGGCAGGGCGCGACCGACGGGCGGTCCCACCACCGGCAGAGCTCCCCGCCGGGGACGGGCCGTCCGGCCAGCCGGGGCCCAAGGGCCCCGGAGGCGGATCGCGGTCAGGTGCGGTAGGCGGGCGGGCGGACGCCAGCACGCAGCTCGCGGATGATCGAGCACGGGCCCTTGGTGGCGCAGTACGCGTCGTCGGTGTCCGGAAGGGTGTTGCCGGTGGTGCCCCACATGTCGCGGGCGAGCGCGTTCACGACGCGCAGCATCTCGCCGCCGTTCGGACGGCACTGCGAGTGTCCGTCACGGTTCACGCCGTGCTTCGCGGCGCTGATGATGTGCTGCCGGGCTTGTCGGGCAGCCCACCTGCGAAGGTCGGGCCCGGTGTTCTCGTGCACGTGCCCGCTGTCGTGGAAGGTGTCCTGGTGGCAGGCCGTGCAGTGGTAGGTGACCATCTGCGTCGGTTCGGTCCTGGGCGTCCACGCGCCCTCGAACTCGTAGACGATGACCTCGGCGTTCGGGGTCACTGGGTGCTGGAAGGCGGTGACGAGGCCGACGCCGTCCGCGATCGCGCCGCGTGCCTTCACGTTCCAGAACACGCGGGGCAGGAACTCGTCCCACCCTTTGCCGTGGGGCCACTTCGCGTACACGACGCCCTGCTGGGCGTCGAAGGTCGCCGTGCCGTCGACGTTCTCGCGCTTGTACTTCTCGATCTGCTCGATCGACCCGAAGTATGTGGCGCTGAACTCCTCGGACTCCAGGAAGATCAGCCCGTACCCCTCGGGGCGGGTGTCGTGGCCGTTGTCCTTCAGCATCTCGACCATGTCCTCGTAGCCGGGGTTGCCGGGGGCGATGGTGCCGACGAGGGGCAGCCGGTAGTAGTCGCAGCTCGTGACGTGGGCCGGGTTGGTCTTGCTGACGTTGTGTGTGGTGCCGTACGTGTTCGTGATCTTGAGGCGCATGCGTGGGTGTCCTTCCGGTGTTAGCAGCGGGCGAGTTCCCTGGCCGTGGTCGCGGCCAGGTTGTGGAGGTCGGGGTCTGGGAGCACGACAACGTGTGCACGAACCCCTCGTCGTGAACTTTGTTCGCGAAGTATGTTCACGCTAGGTCGCGCGCCGACTCCATGTCAACTTTGTTCGCGAACTTCGTTGTGAGAGTCTGAGGTCATGAGTGATCAGCAGAGCCAGGCCCGGGAGGTCGTCAGAGAGGCCAAAGCGGCCTACGACCAGGCCCGTTCACATTTTTTCGACGCCATCAAGCAGGCCCTCGCCGTGGGCGTCGGCCCGTCGGACCTGTCACGCGACAGCGGATTCACCCGCGAGTACGTCGCCAAGATCCGCGACGGCAAGGGCCCCAAGGGAGTCTGACCTGATGCCCCAGCACGAACGCCCTAGTGGCCGGCCGTGCAGTCATACGCGATACCGGCTCAGCTGCGCCGACTTCGATGAGCTGATGCGCCAGGCCGGATACCGCTGCCAGCTCTGTCGCCGCGCTGGGGCCGAGACGGGCCACGGGTACCTGGTCGTCGACCACGACTTCCGAGTCGGTCGGTACGCGGAGTCCTGTGCTCGGCCTGCAACGGGAAGATCGAGTACGCCGATCCCAGTGATCCTGCTTGTTCCGCGTACCTGGGCGATCCTTGGTACCGGCGGATGCTCGCTGCGCGAGGCCTCGACGTGGAGTTCGCCGAACCACCACTCGGCACAACGGTGCGCATCGGTCGCCGCACGTGGCGCCGCATGGCGGATGGCTGGTCCGCCCAGGACCAGTACAGGGGCAACAACACCATGACCTGGGCGCAGATCTACCACCGCTTCGGCCCGCACAACATCACCACGGGCCAGGCGCGAGACGGTGCGGCATCCCCCAACACCTGACGCTCTCGCGCCAACTCAGTGCGCCGCGCGGATCGTCCGTGCGGCGCACTGCCGTTTCCGGTGGAAGCGGCCGTGGTTCAGTGGCGGGCCGCCTTGTCGACGGTGTCTGTCAGGACGACCTGGCCGTCGGGGCCAGTGGGGCCACAGCGCGGACGCGTTCGATGTGCGTACGTCGCTGGCCGGTCACCGGGTGGTGGCCTTGGCCGTGGCGATGAGCGCGGCGACGGTCTCCCAGATGTGGTGCCAGGAGTTATCGAGGTGGAAGGCGCCGTTCATGCCGAAGTCGGCCAGCTTGTAGAAGTTGGTCTTGCCGGTCTTGTCGGCGAGCTTCTCCAGGACTATCGGTAAGTTCGGATATTCGAGGCTGCGGAATAGCCCTTGCCTCAGAGCCTCGGAGGACGTCTGGGCGCTCTCGAAGCGGTGGCCGTCCACGTGTAGGCGACTGCTATTTCGGTTGCGAGTGCCGCGTCGAAGTGGGCCAAGATGATCCAATGAGCCAAGAGAGAGACGGTGTAGCCGAAGCGGTCCCAGATCAGTTGAAGCGGGGAAGCTTCCGGTTGGCGGCCTACGCCGTGTGCATCGAGGACGGGCGGGTGCTGCTCGCCCATCACGCGTCGAACAACTGGACTCTTCCGGGCGGTAGGGTCGAGCACGCGGAGGATCCGTTCGACACGGTGATCCGGGAAGTTGCTGAGGAGACCGGCTGCTCCGCGGTGGTCGAGCGTTTGCTGGGCGTGGACTCCAGGGTGATCCCCGCAGCCGTCGCGCGTGCGGGAATCGAGCACCAGAACGTCGGCATCTTCTATCAGGTGCGTATCACTGGCGGTCAGCTCCGGCCTGAGCCGAGCGGCGAAACCGTTGAGTCGGTTTGGACTCCGATCCCCGAGGTTGCTTGCCTCCGCCGATCATCGCTGGTCGACATCGGCCTCGCCCTGGCGCGGACGGTTCCGGCAACCGGCCACGTCGCTCCTGTCCCAGTTGGCGGCCTGATCCAGCACTGAGGCGCCCCCGACGTCTTTATGGCCCGCTCGGCTGTCGTCTGGCCCAGATGATCGACGGGCCACCTCGGCTGCGGGCATCTGTGTGCAGAGGTCGAGCAGGGCCGCGCATCGTCCGGCCTCGGTGGGAAGTCCGATGTCGCGCAGACGCCGGGCGAGTTGCTTGCTGGTCACGGGCCGACCGGGCATCTGCACCGAGGGGAAGAGCCAGGGTGCGTTGGGCTCGTTCAACATCACCGTGCGTTCGTGGTCGTGGGCGATGTCGACGAGCTGGAGGACCAGGCCGTCGAGGGGCGGTGGCAGCTTCAGCGGGGTCCTGTTGAGGCGGAGGGCGACGCCGTTCTCGTCGTGGATGACGTGCGCCGTGGTCAGGCGGCATGTCCTCGCAGGGAACTGGCCATAGAGCAGGACCATCAGCCCGGCGACGCGGTCCCTGGTCTCGATGGAGTCGTCGTTCAAGAGCCGCCGGGCGGTCGCCCAGCGTTCGTCGGCGTCGAGCGGGCGGTGGAAGATCCGCCGCGGCCGGGCCGGGATGCTGATCTCGGAGGCGAACTTGCCGCGGACCGCCCATCGGATGAACGGCCTTGCCGCGTAAGGGCCTTGGTTTTTCTCCGAAGTGAGCCAGAGGTCGACGAGGGGCTGTCGGCAGGTCGCCAGGGTCTCCCCTTGGTCCTTGATCCAGGCCAGGAAGGTGACGGCCTTGGCAATCTGCATCTGGGCGATGTCGCTGGTGTTGGCGGAGATCGGCTTGCCGCGGGCCCGCCGACGGATGTGGGCGATGCGGTCCCAGCGGGCGTAAGCGATGATCAGGCGGCGGTCTTCGGGATCTTCGATGGCCGCAGTCTTGTGCTCGATCCATCGCTCCAGCCGGACCATGTACTCATCGCGGACCGGCAGGACTGCCATGTCCTTCTGGCTGGTCATGCGGGCGTCCAGAGCCTCGTGGGTGAGCTCGCATGTCCCGGCGGCCAGGTCCGTGACCAGACGGGTGGCCGTGGGGGATTCCCGCAGATAGAGCAGGGTCCTGCGGGGGGTGAGATTCAACAGGGCATCGGCGACCTTGTTGAGCTCGGGACGGTGCTTGCCGTCCGGCGGCATCAGCAGCAACCGCAGTTGGCGGTCGGCGGCGCATCGCCGGCAGAGACCGAAGTGGAACAGTCGCTCGACCGCGCCGCACTGCTTGCAGGGCTTGTGTGCCTCCGGGGCCCTCTCCCAGCAGTTCTCGCAGATGGGCCCGCGTGCTGTCCGGGCGACGACGCGCGAGGGGCGTCCGCAGTCGGTGCAGGGAAGACCGGCTCCTGTCCGGGCAGATCCCACCTGGCGGCGCCTGCGACGCCAAGACGCTCGCCCGCGAGGCCGGGATCTCCCGCGCGTCTCTCTATCGAACCTGGAGCCACCTCAAGGACGAGTTCGAACAGCGGCGGGCGGCCGCCAGGGCGGCGGGCCAGCAGCCCGATCCGAAAGAAGTCCGGATCGCCCGACTGCGTGAGCTCAACCAGCGGCTCACCGGAATACTCGCCCGCACCAACACCGAGTTCACCGTTCTCAAGGAGCATCACCGGCTGCTGCTGTCCGTCCTGGCGACCAAGGACGACGAACTTGAACGGTTCCGGCGCGAGCTGAGTACGTTCGCCGGTAGGCATGCCGTCCCCGCTCACAACCACGAGCCGGGGGACGACGCTCGTGGCGTCGTCCCCCTGGCCCGCCGCTGATGTCACACCAGCGTGATCAGCAAGGCCGAGACCAGCAGCGCAGTCTGGTGAAGAGCCTGATCAGTGAGATACATGCCGTTCATCCCGGCCGCCTTCAGCTCCGCGAAGTCCGGGGAACCGGTGTGCTGCAACAGCCAGCGCACCGGCCACCGGCGATCGAGGAACGCGTGCGTCACGACCGAGACGGCGAGCCCCGCCGCCAGGCCGGTGAAGGACATCTGAAGCGGCAGGACGGCCCAGACCAGAGCCAGCATCACAGCCATGACCAGGTGGTACTGGGCAACGTGCTCCAGGCAAGCACCCCAGCCCCGCCGCGGGCTCGCGCCGTCGGCGACCTCGGCCGCCGACGGCGCCCCCTTGTTCGCGGCCTGACGGTCGCTCTGACCGAACACGTGGTCCGCGAGGTTGTGGCCCACCGCGAGGACGGCCCACACTGCGCCGAACGTCGCCAGGGTGGCGACCTGATCCAGGTTCGTCATCGTGCCCCCTCGTCCTCGGCGCCTTTGCGGATCGCGCGGGCCATTCCCTCGAAGGCATCGAGCGCGCGGGAGTCGAAGCGTCCGTGCCGGCCCTGGATGTCCTTGCCGAGTTGGTCGTAGAGGTGGGCCGCTTTGCGGTAACTGCCCTGCTCTTCGGCTCGCGCGGCGTCAGCCATCCGGCGCTCAATCTCTGCTTCTGTGAGGTCCTGGTGGCTCATCGAGGTCATCGACGACCTTCCTTCCAGCAGTCGGGGCAGAGGTCACGTCCGGGACGAGGTCGCCGCCACCCGCGCTCGTCCCGGAGCAGGCGGCGCAGTTCGGAGTGGTTCTCGACGCGCACGGGCCAACTGCCCTCGGACCCGCAGCGTCCGTCGCTCTCGGTGGGCTTGTCCGCGTCGCAGCGGATCACCAGATATGCGTCAGCCGTCACTGCGGGTCTCCTCGTCGGGATCGGCGACGCCGGCGCACTTGCGGCACAAGTAGCGGCTGTCCGGGCCGAAGACGGGCTTGGTCACGCTCAGGGTGGTGGGGGTGAGGTCCCCGCACTCCTGGCACGGCTCGCCGAGCATGTTCAGCAGACGAGTCAGCTGCCCAGCGAACATCTTCCGCTCGTGCGGAAGCAGATCGGCGATGATCCGGCGCGCCTTCGGGAAGTCGTCGTCCATGACGGCGAACAGGGCGGACGTCTCCGCGAAAGTGGTGACGGATTCATGGGTGGCGTTCATGGCAGGGCTCGCTTCCGTGTCACAGGTGGGGTTCATCAGACGTTGGCGATCAGCCAACTGCCACCGGCAAGGGTGAACTTCACGTCGACGCTCGACGACCGCGACACCGCTGCCTGGCCCGCGGTTCGTCCTGGACGACAACTTCGTGCTGCGCACCGAGACACTGGGGAAGGTGGACACGGCCTTCGCCGCGTTAACCCAGTAGTCGCCGACCGCGCTGGCGGCGCGGGTCAGCCCGAGCAGGGCGGCGAAGACGGCGGGACGGTGCATGCTGGGGTCTCCTGATCTCGAATTCGGGTAGGGAGCGGGGTGGCCGGTCCTTTGCCGATGCGCGGCCACCCGGCGGGCCGACCCCGGCTACGCCTGCCGGGGTCGGGTCGTTCAGAACGGGGGTTCGTCCGGCCAGGCGGGGACGGGCAAGAGCCGGACGCGCAGCTCTGGCCGGTTCGCCCAGCAGCCGCACGCCTCCATCTCCGGGTTCGCGCCGCCGACCCACCAGCCGCCTGCGCCTTGGCAGTCGGGGCAGGAGCGGCAGGGCTGGGGCGTCAGATTGATGCGGTGCCGGTCGGCGTACAGCCGCCAGTGGCCGGCCCGGAGCGCGACGGCGGCCGTCGCCGCGGCGAGCGGGACGGCTGCGGCGACCAGCAGGGCGGCACGGAGACGGCAGGCGGTCGCCTGGCGGGATGGCCGCGGCAGTTGGCTGCCGCCGACCGTGATGGCCCGGATCAGCAGGTTCTTGGGGCGGTCCGGTTCGGTGAAGGCGGCGAAGGGGGTGGTGCTCATGGGTGGTAGTCCTCTCGGTTCAGGCTGCAAGCAGGTGCTTGGCTGGGGGCGCGATGTAGGAGGCGTGGTCGGCGGGCGTGCCGTCGAAGCACTCCAGGCAGGACCCCAAGGTCTTGAGCGGGAGGCAGTGGAAGTAGCGCCGGCCACAGGGGCCGGGGCACGTCTGGCGTGCTGCCATCGCTTTGTCGAGCGCGGCTTCCTTCGCGGGGGTCATCGGGAGCTTCGGCTTCGCCAGGTCGATCCCGTATAGCCACGCGAAGCGCCGGCCGCCACGGCATTCGATCCGGGCGACGGGCTCTTGGCCGCCAGGGCGCAGTCCCATCTCCCGCAGCTGGCGGCGGGTGGCGAGGTTTTCGTGCCCGGCTTGCTTCCACTGGAAGACCGGTAAGGAGCCGTCGCCGGGGTCATGCGGGTCGACGTCGACTAGGTCCTGCGGCGCTGAGGCGGCGGGTAGCGGGGTCCGGGGCGCAGCGAGCGGAAGTTCTTCGGCGGGGTGTCGGGGCCGGGTTGGGCCGGGATGTGGATTTCGGGCCGGATGGCGGGGGCGGCGTTGTGGTTGATCACGAGGGGGCGCCGGGTCAGGCCGCGCAGGGCGAGGACGGAGGCGAGGGTGGTGATGCCGGTGGCGACGATGCGTCCGTCGGCCAGGGCGGTGTGCTGGTGAAGAGGTTGTGTTCTGAGCGTGCGATATCCGGTATGAATGCGGCCAGGTTTCCGGGAGTTGCTTCGTGTGCCGTCGCCATGAGCGTTGCCGATAAGTTCCCGAGTCACTCATGGCGGTCGGACCGCTTCGCGAGGCTTGTCATACTTTTCGCATGGAGATGCAAGCGATGGAGGAAGCGCGGCGTTGGCTCGCCGAGCGGGGCGTTGTCGAGGTCGGTGACGGGTGGGTCGACATCGAGGCGGAGCGTCCGCTCACCGCGAATGAGATCGCGCACTCCTGGGCTGGCGAGGTGTTCAGCGATGAGGGTCTGGGCGGGGCCGAGCAGGTGCGACTGGCCTTCGGGATGCTGGATCTCCTCGACGACTACTGGGTGACGTCCGAGATCCGGTTCGCGGACCAAGGGTCGGAGGGGCCTCTGCCCGCCGACGTTCTGTGGGACGGCTATCGCCGACGGCTGGAGGCGGATCGGGATCCGGAGGCCATCACCTACTCGCTCTGGGTCGACTGGTTTGAGGATCACGACACCAGCGCGACGGCTTTCGCCGAGGTGCTTGGGAACGACATCGACCACATTGTGGCGGAGGCATCGGACAGCCTGCTTCGCCGTGCCGGACGAGTTCTGGCCTGCTCAGGCCCCGTGCCCTGGCCCGTTAAGCAGAAGGTGTACGGCGCAGTCGTGCGGCTCCCCGCACTGCATAGACCTCTGTTCAAGGGCCTGCTGGCCAGCTACCACGATGCCTACGGCGACCTGGAGCCGGCAGCCGCGCTGGCTCTGCTCGCGCAACTGGAACTCCCAGCGAACACCCCGTATCTCGCGGAACTCCGGTCCGTGGTCGCCGCGGGGCACGTGAACCACCACCGCAACGTCCACGCCTGGGACGAAGCGGTGCGGGCGTCGACAGACTGAAGATGACCGTCTCCGCCCGCTGTTGGTTGTTGCGGGGTGTGTCGTTGGAGGGCATGGCGGCGGGTTCTCCTTGGTGGGTGGTGAAGGGTGTGGTGCTGGCCGGGTGGCCTGTCCCGTGCCCGACCGGGCGGGTTCGGGCACGAGGCAGGTGGCCCGGAGGGGTTAGAGGCCGCGGGCGTCGGCGTGTTGGGCGGCTTGGCCGAGCATGCGAATGGGGATGCGGCCTGCGCCGAAGGCGTCGTTGAAGGCCGGCACGGAGTCGACGTCGTCGCCGAACTGGCGACGGATAGCGTCCAGTAGCACGTCGAGGGCACTGTCCTCGAGGCGTTGGTCGCCATGGGCTTCGAGGTGGATCGCGCCGAGCAGGCAGCGTGCGCCGTTGTGGTTGGTCAGGACGTTCGTGCACCAGCCGTCGGTGAGCAGGCGTCGGTGGGCGCGCTGTAGTAGGGCGGCGATGGGCGTTGGGGGCTCGTCCGGAGGCTGTGGTGGGAGTCGGCGTGGGGCGGGGGTGGGGGTGGTGTCGAGGTCGTTGGGTTCGGGGTCGGTGGTGAGGTGTGCGGTGTTGACGGCGTAGGCGAGGGCGGCGTGGTCCAGGGCGACGGTCATCGCCGCGTCGGTGAGGGTGAGGCGGTCGTCGAGGGACAGTTCCGGTGGTGTGGTGGCCGTGTTGGGGGTGGGGTGGTCGAGTGCGGGGGAGGTCGGGGTGTGGGGCATCGGGGCTCCTACGGGAACGTGCACGGGCGCGGGTTATGCGTTGCTGAGTTTCTTGATGGCGTCCAGGGCCTGGGCGGCGGTGCTGACGGTCGGCGTCGAGCCGGCGGCCTTGCGGCGGCGGGTGGGTTTGGCGTCGCCGTCCTCGTCGTCGAGTACGGGGCCGAATTCGCCCGGGCGGGGCGGTTCGGTCCAGTCGAACCACAGGTCCCGGGCCTCCAGTTCGCGGATTTCGTGGTCGGTGAGGTGCTCGACGACGTCAGGGAAGCAGTCGTCGATGCCGGCCTTGAAGTCCATGTAGAGGGTGCGCAGGACGTCGGGCTGCTTGCTTTCGACGATCCAGCCGGCGCCGCCGGTGTTGGAGTCGGCGGGCGGCTCGGGCTCGCCGCGCATCACCCGCTCGATCCGCCCTTCCTCCGCCGGGGAGAAGGAGCGGGGCAGAGGCTCGGGGATGTGCTCGGGCGGGACGCCGAGCGCCTTGAACATGTCGGTGATCTTCTTCGGTGCCACCTTCAGCACCACCGGGATGCAGTTCTCGCGCAGGTTCTCGCAGAGCAGCTGCGTGAAGCCGTCCTGGACGTAGATGGACTGGCCGGCGACCTTGATGCCGATGGCGTACTTGCGGCCCTTGACCGACACCCGCTCGGCCAGGTCCATGATCTCCGCGCCGTACAGGCCGTGCCGGGCGGCGGAGAGGAACTCGTCGAGGTAGGCGCTCAGCAGCGAGTAGGGGCAGCCGACTGCGTCGCCGGACCACTCGTGGACCTGGCCGTCGTCCCACGGCATCTCGCCGCGGATCTCCATCAGCGCGTCCAGGGCTCGCAGCAGCCGGATCATGTAGAGCGCGCCGACGCCGTAGCGGTCGACGTGCCGACCGAGCGCGGCGGTCTTCTCGTCCGGGGCCTCGGTGGCCAGCCACACCGCCGCTCCGTAGTTGGCGTCGGCGGCGACGTGCAGGGCCATCAGCTGCGTCTTTCCGCCGCCGGAGGGGGCGACGAAGATGCCGTGGGCGGCGCCGCGGTCGGTGTAGACGCGGTTGCGGGCGGGCTGGCCGTTGCCCAGGTAGCCGGTCACCCACCGGCCTTGGGCGTCGGGGGTGAGCAGTTCACGGGTGGCGGGGAAGACCTGCGCGAGGGGGCTGGAGTCCCACAGGGAGACTAGGACCTTGCTGCTGCCGTCGAGGGTGACGAACACCCGCCCTTCGTCGTACTTGGTCTTCAGCGCGGCGGCCAACGCGTGCAGGTTGACCTGCGGTTCACCGGCTTCGTCCGGGACCCGGGCGATGTAGTGGGTGACCCGGCGCTCATCGTCACGGACCTTGTCGACGAACTCGCTGCCAGCGATCGGGCCGCGCGCCGCGCCGATCTTGTCGGCCCACCACTGGTGGGGGGTGGGGCTCTTGCGGCGCTTCTCGCCCGCGTCGGGGGTCACGTGCGCCTGCTTCCAGCCCGGGCCGCTCTCGCGGCCGTACTGCCGCGCCACCGCCTCGATGCGGACGTCGGAGACCTCAACGGCGAAGACGGCCGCGACGTCGTCGTCGGTCAGGCCGGTGATGGGCCGCCCGGGCTGGGCGGCGCGCAGCAGCACGGTCAGGTCGTGGGGCATGCCCGGGTGGGGGGAGGCCGTGACCACCACGGTGTCGCCGGGGCTGCCGCGGTGCTCCCACAGGCGGCGGACCTCGCGGGTGAACGCGTTGGCGCCGTCGTCGGGCTGGACCACGGGCTGCGGTGCGAGGGCAAGCCGCGGCTCGGGAGACGGGGCGGGGGTCGGGGCGGCGACGGCGGGGCGGTGGTGGCGGCGGGCGTGCCGGGAGAATGGCAGCACCACGCAGCCGAGCGCGGCCCAGGCGGTGGCCAGCACAGCGTCCAGGCCCCAGCCGGTGGTGTTCTTGGACGCGACGTCGACGGCGGCCGCCAGCAGCAGCGGGGAGCAGCGCAGGATCTTGCGGCCGGCGCCCAGCTCACCGTTCTTGGCGGCCATGACCGTGCCGACGGCAGCGCCGGCGCCCGCCAGCACGACGACGGTGTTGATGGGGCTGTCCGGGGCGAGGTTCGGGGCCGCGGCGAGGACCGGCGCGGCCAGGGTGTAGGCGAGGCGTTCGAGCACGACACTGCGCGGCGTGGTCACCGGTGTCACTCCTTCGGAAACTGATGAGGGCGGCCCCGCTGGTGTGCGGGGCCGCCCGGTGAGGGGGGAGAGGGTGGTGGGCAGGTCAGCGGATCAAGAAGCCGGCCTTCGGGGTCTTCTCGGGGCGGTCACGGACTTCGTCGAGCGGCCCGTACATGCGGGCGTGGCCGGCCCTGGCGCTCTCGGCGCTGTTCGAGAGGTCACTGACCATCTGCTGGAGCCTGAAGAGCTCTTGAGATGCGCCGCCCAGTGCGACCGACACCACGTCCTGCATGGCCACGAACTTCGGGTCGAGATCGGCGTCGTCGATGTGGCGCGCCAGGGTCTCGGAGCGGTTGGCGTAGTGCTTCATGCGGACCTGGACGGCGGCGAGGTCGGCGACCGCGCTGTCCAGGGCCTTGGCCAGCGTCTTGAGCTTGTGCTGCACGGCCTTGAAGCGGTTCTCGCCGATGAGATTCGCGACCGGGCGGCTCTGGTAGGGCATGAGTTCGCTCATGGTGTTCCTTCCTGCTCAGTCGTGGTGGGCCGCGGACGACGCGTAGGTCACGCCGCCGGCGTCCATGGCGTTGAGGTCTTCGCTGTAGGTACGGGCGACGCTCACGGCCGCCGTCTGGGCGGTCTCCGCGGCGAGGGCGCACTCGCCTGCGGCCCGTTCGGTTTGGGCCTTCGTGCGGCGAGCGTCGTCGGCCATGTCCGCCAGCTGGTTGGTGACCTCGGTTGCGATGTTGTGATGGCCCATCAGGTCGGTCGCCATGTCCTTGAGGGCGCCGACGACCTTGCCCAGCTCGTTGGCCGTGGCCTCGGCGGATTCCTTCACCTCGCTGGCGCCCAGGGCGATGTTGGCGATCTCCACCAGGTACTCGCCGAAGGTGATGTCGGTGCGGTGCTCGGCGGCGAGTCCGGCCTGGCCCGGCTTGCTGGAGGCGCGGGCCTTGCCGACGCGGGCGGCGGGTTGGTCGGACACGGTGTTCTCCTTCGCTGTGGGACGGCTGGTGCCGGGCCGCTGGGTGTGCGGCTCAGGGGCACGCGGGAGCGCCGCGGGCCCGACGATCTCCGCTTCCGGGTAGTCCTCGTCGGCCTGCGCCTGTGGTGGCCGACGCGGCGTGCGGTCCTCGCGGCCGACCCACGTCCACGCCATGTTGGGCGGCACGCTTTTCGCAGCCCCCTCGGCCGTTTTGAAGGTGCCGGGTTCGTCGCGCGGTGTCTCCTGGCGGGCCCATGTGGCTTTCCACCAGTCCCGCAGCCGTTCGCGCTGTGCTCGCCTCTTCGTCCAAAACTCCGACCACGCGTCTTGCCCTGCCTGCCATCCGCGGGGCGGAGTGGTCTCCTCGTATCCGTCGAACGGCGCCTCGTGGCGGGGGTCGTGGGGAGGGTCGAACTGCTGGTACTGGCGGTAGGCGTTGCCAGAGTCGCTCGGCGGGGAGTAGGCGGCGTCCTCCGCGCCGACGCCCGCCTTCTTCTCGGGCCCCTCAGTCGGGCCTCCAGCGGCCTTTCCGGCCTCCTCCGGCCCGTTGCCGCTGGCGGGGGCTTCGCTGGTGTCAGAGGCGCCGTCAGGGTCTTTCTTGGGCGTCTCCTTGGTCTTCCCGCCCTTGTCCTTCGACAGGTTGACCTTCTCCGGGCCCGACGAGGTCGCGGCAGTGGCTTCGACACCTTCCTCAGGCGCCGAGCCGTCCTTGTCCTCGTCCTTGGTCAGGTCGACCTTCGGCTCAGCGGCAGGGGTCTCGTCGTCGGTGGTCTCCTTGGCCTCGTCCCCGGCCTCGCCCTTCTCGCTGTCCTTGGCGGCCTTGGCCTTCGCCGCTTCGTCCTTCTCGGCCTCGCGGCGCTCTCCCCAACGCCGCTGGGCCTCCTGCATCAGCGCTTCGCCGAGCGTCACCCGGCCGGGATCGACGTCCTCACCCTTCGAGCGCGCCTCGCCCGCCTCACGGTCCTTTCGGTCCTTGCGGTCCTGCTTGGCCTGCTCCTTGCGTGCGGCGCGTTCAGCTTTCGCCTTGCGCCGTTCCTCCCACGTGGTCTGCCTGTTCGCGCGGTCCTGGTCGCGGTCTCGGGTGCGGTCGGCGAGGCCCGCGTCCTGGCGGGTACGGCGACGTTCCAGCCGAGCGGCTTGGCGGGCGCTGGCCCGCTCCTGGCGGCCGCGTGCCCATTCGCCGCCCGCCGCGCCGGAGGTGTTGCGCTGCGACGGGCCGTCGCCGCCCTTCGAGCCGCCTTTGCCTCCGCCGCCTGATCCGTTGCCTTTGGTGCCCCCGCCGGATCCGCCGGCTTTCCCTCCGGTGCCGGGTCCGCCGTTCTTGCCGGGGCTCCCCGCTCCCCCGCCCTTACCGGATCCTCCCGAGCCGCCAGAGCCGTCCTGGCGGCCTTTGGGAGCCTTCGGTGACTCCTTGGGCCCAGCAGGGCCCTTGCGTCCGTCAGGTGACCGCTCAGGGCCCTTCCCGCCCCCCTTGCCGGTTCCGGCCCCGGTCGGCCTCGCGCCTGAACGGTCGCCCCGGTCAGTCGAGTTGGGGCCACCGCGACCCTGACCGCCCCGGGGCCCAGCGCCCGTTCCTCCGCCACCGCGCGACGGGCCGGCCCCGCCACCGGACTTGGAGCGGCCCGAGTCCGACCCCAGGCCCGAGGCGCGCGCCCGCTCGGCGTCGGCCTTTCCGCGCGCCGCCGCCTTATCGCCCTTCGCTTTCATCATCGCGGCCTGGAGCTTTCCGTTGTGCTCCATCATCGCGACTTCCTGCGCGGTGCGGCCCTCCAGCAGCGCCGCCTTTCGTGCTACTTCGGCTTCACGGAACGGCACTTCGCTTTCATGAGCCGCCCGCGCCCTTTCCAGTCGAAATTCAAGCCAGTCGCCGAGACGGTCAGCGAGAGAACGCGGCTGCCGATATTCGCCTTCCTCGTATTCGTCGTCATTTTCATCGGTTTCCGGCGCCGTAATGCCTTCGGAGCGCAGCGCTGTCGCCGGGTCCGGGGCAGCCGGAATCGGCGGAAGTTCCATGGTCGTCTCTTCCGGCGCCTCCGGCGGAGCTGAGCGAATGTTCTGCGGCGGCGGATTGGTGTCGGCGTAATCCGGCATCGGCGGCGGCGTGTAGGAATCACCAGCCCAGGGGCCGCGGAGCAGGATGCCGTTCGGGTCGTCCACATCGGACACGGTGCGCCTCCCTTCTGGGACTTGACAGAGCGTGGGGTCTCGTGTGCACGCGTGTGCACGTGCACGTGTGCACGCCGTTACGCGCGCGATGCCCCGCCGGAGCCCGGCGGGGCCTTCGCTGGTGACGTTCAGTCACGCGGGGGGTGGTGTGCGAGGACCTGCTCCGCGTACTGCAGCAGGTCTCTCCAGATCCGTTCGTCGCCCTCCGCGCGCTTGTCCAACGCGGTGCTGAACAGGCGGCAGACCTGAGCGAATCCGACGTAGACGTCGGATCGTTCGGAGCGTTCGGCTTTGGCGTTCTTGGCGATTCGAGATCGCGTGCGGCGGAGCCAGAATTCCATCTGTCCGCGCTCGCCGCGAGATTCGCGGGCTTTGTTCGCCTCTTCCTTCAACCAGTTTCGTCGTCGCTCTTCGGAGCGTTCGACGCTGGTGAGCGGGCGGTTCACGCCGACTCCCTATCGATGGTGTAAATCGACGTGGGACCACTGTAGCCGGTTTTCGGGCTCTGCGCATCCATCTGCGGCGAGTTGGGAACGGACTGGATCATCGGCGAGTTCTTCTTCTGCTGCTTCTCCCGCTCCTTTTCCTTCCGGTCCTTGGCCGTATTAACAACGACCTCGTCGTGAGCGCGGCGCTTATAGGCGCTCTTTTCCAGGCCCGCCGTGAGGTTGTGCAGGTTCTTGAGCACGTTCCCGAGGGCCTTTTCGACGGGCATCGCGCGCAGCCGGGCGTGGTACCAGCGGTCGCCTTCCACGTGCGTGTCGCGCAGGTGGACGCGGGTCTCGTGCGCGAGAGTCTCCAGGTTCTTGCCGATGTCCAGCAGGACGCGCTGAACGTCGGCCAGGTACCGGGCGGTTGCCTCCGGGCTCTGCGCGACGTCACGCAGAGGGTGGTTGTCGGGGGCGGTTGGGCTCTGCGCGGCACCGCGCGGAGCGGGGTTGTGCGGGTCGGTCGCCACGAGGTCCTCCTGGGGGCGTGCTGGATCTGGTGTTCCGGGGGGGGACTGCCTCTGGCAGTCCCAGTGGGGGCCAGCCCTGGCGGTGAGCTGGGCACTCTTGGTGGTGCCGGGTCTGCTCGTCGGGTCTGCTTCCTGGGTCTGCTCGCTGCTGCGGTCCGGCCGCAGAGCTCACTCGTCAGGTCGCTCGCCGACTCACTCGCCGGTCGTTTTGACTGCTGGGTGCTTCCGGCAGTCGCGGCAGCGGTCAGCCTCCGCGGGAGGCTGACCGCCACTGGTGGTGCCGGACAATGGAGTTCAGGTCAGTGCTGGGCGACGGCGCTCCGAGTCCTTGATGCGGTCGTCCGAAGTAGGTGGTGAAGTGGCTGTTGGGAGGCGCCGCACGGGCTGATCTCGGCGCGTGCGGCAGTTGCGATCAGTTCGTGCGGCAGGATGGTGCGGCGTGCGGCGATGCCGCTGCGCGGTTGTGGGCCCGAGGCGGGTTGAGCGCCTCGGGCCCACAGTCGGTTGCGCCAGAAAGCAGCTGCTCAGCGCCCTAGTGGCGAGGTCCGGCGGGGTGGTCGTCCGCGGCCTCGTCGGTGTCGTCCCCGGCCGGGGTCTCCTCGGCTTCCTCGACCTCGTCGCTGAGGCCCTCGTTCTGCATCAGCGTTCCCCATGCGACGCGGACTCGCTTCTCGCCGCCGACGTAGCCGGCCTGGCGGTAGGCGTCCTGGGCCTGGCGGTAGGACAGCGGCGGGTTCTTTGAGTAGCGCAGGTGGCGCAGGACGACCACGAGCTGCTCGTCGGTCAGCCGCACCCCGGTCTGCGGTGTGGGCACGCCCGCCACGGTCGCGACCTCATCGAGCGTGGGCCCGCCCAGGTGTGACGCGTCGTCGTTCGTGACGGCGTCCTGCGTCACGCTCTGCTCCTTCGTGACAGTCCCGTCCGAGACGCTCGGCTCATCCGTGACGGCCGGGGGCGTCACGGAATCCGTGGCCGTCTCGGTAGGGCGTGACGCCTGCGCCACGGTTCGCGGCTTGACCTGCGCGACTCCCCCCGTCACGGGCGCTGAGGCGTCGTGCTCGAAGGCATCTCGGTTGCCGTCCGCTGTCACGGATGGCGTCACAAGTGCGGGCTGGTCGCCGGTCTCCGTGACACCGTCCGTCGTGGACCCGTTACGGGTTTCGCCAGCGCTCACCGCGGGCGTCACGGACGCGGTGAGGGCGGGGGTTGCCGGCACGGCCAACATGGTCACCAGCGCGTCGCCGGCGATCTCCTTGAGACGCTCCCGCTGGTCCGTCACGAGTTCGCCGCCGAGAGCTTCATCGCCCGCGCCGACCTGCTGGGCGACCCTCCAGGACTTCAGTTCAGCCCTCCGGCGCTGCCGCTCACCCGGGTGCTTGGCAGCCCGGGCCCTGAGGTAGGCCAGCTTCTGCAGAGTGGCGGCGTTGCGGCGGCGCTGCTCGCTGTTGACGCCGGTGCAGTAGATCACGATGCGGCGTGCCACGAGGCCAAGGCCCTCGGCGGCCGCGCACATCGCCATCGGTGTCACGGCGTAGATCAGGGCGCCACGGGAGTTCTGGGCCACCACCGCACCTGTCACGGAGGCGACGGCGGGCAGCGCCCACAGCCCCAGCCGGACGATCGCGGGGGACGACTGGCCCAGCAGCGTCAAGCCGACGTAGACCAGGGCCAGGATCAAGGTGGCGCCCTCCCCGGCCGCGACGACGCCCATCGCAGTCGCCGACTGGTGAGTCACCGCCTCGATGTTGGAGTACGTGGCGTAGCCACCGACGGCACCGATGACGACCATCGGCACGGCAGCCGCGCTCAGGATGACGCGCTGGCCGGTGGTCAACGCCTTCTCGGTCGGTTCTGTCATCTCCTCGCCTCTCTAGGAGTAAGTGGATTGGAAGCGCCCGCTTCTGCGGACCTTCGTGCAGCCGGCTCAGGGCCAGTCGTTGTGCGGGTGGTCGGTGGCGATCTCCTGCCAGCGCCGGCGCTCACCGGCGTTGTTGGTCGTCACGCGGGCGACGAAGGCGCAGCCGGGCTGCTGGCAGCGGTAGGTGGAGCTGAATCCGCCATCGAAGGTCATCTCGACGGCCTGGTGGGCGGCCAGGGCCATGCCGATCTGGCAGAGGAGCGCCAGTGGGCTGGGGACGTGGTAGCCGGCGAGCGCTCCCCCGACGCCGACCCCGACAATGAGTGAGACCGTCACGGGCAAGTGCTTCATCAGCGTCTGCATGGAGCGATGGAGCGGCGGAGCTTCGCGGACATGGGTACCTCCGTTGTGTGCGGTGCGAGATGAGCGGCGCAGTTCGTGTGGTCGCGCTCGTAGTCAGGACCGAGGCGGGTCATTGCTGCTCGTCAGGTGGTGGTCCGGGCTGTCCGGTTGCCTGCGACTCGGCCCGCGCCACCGAGGTCGGTGGCGCGGGCCGGGGAGGCAACCGTCGGAGCGGGCGGTCAGGCTGCTGCGGCGAGCCGATCGCGGTAGCCGCGCACATCGGCGTCGGTGAACCCGTGTGCCTGGGCGGCCTGCTGGTACCGGCCGTAGGTGGCGCTCTTGGCGGCGGTGAGGTGGCCGTCGCGCTCGGCGATTTCGCGTAGCGCAAGCGCTACGGCGGCCCAGTGCAGGACGTCGAGCTGTTGGTCGGTCAGCTGGGGTGCGGTGGTGGCGGTTTGCCGGTGGCGGCGGGGCACGGTGTTCTCCTCAGGACGTGAAGTGGCGGGCGGTCGAGCTGGTGGTCAGACCGAGGGGCGGGGGATCGCGCGGCATTTCTCGGCGTGGGCCTGGGCCCACTTGGCGGCGTCGACGCGGGCGGAGGCGAGCGCCCGCTCGGCGGCCGCCTCGGGGCTGTACTCGCAGTCGAGGTAGTAGGCCTCGTAGTCGACGGGCGTGTGCGTGGTGCCGCAGCCGTTGCAGGCCGCGGTGGCGAACCGGGTGTGGTCGGCGAGGCTCATGTCGACGGTCAGGTTCGGGTCACGCAGGGCCTCGCCGGCGACCGTGAGGAAGCGGATGATGACGCCCTCGGGCCAGGTCTCGGTGGCGGTCATGTGCGCGGACTCCCTTGGGGCGCGGGTGGTTAGTCGGTGAGGGCCAGGGCGTGGTGGGCGGTGGTGGTGGGCGCGAGGTCGACGACGACTTCGCCGTTGGTGGTGCGCCGGCCGGTGACGATCAGGCCGTTGATGGCGGCGCAGGCCAGGGCGGGGTCGTCTCGTTCGATGAGGTGCTCGTACGCTTCGTAGTCGGCAGCAGTCCAGTCGCGGTACGGGCCGTGCGTGGAGCGGAAATGGGCGGGCGTCATCGCATCTCCTCGGCGAGAGCGGAGTGTGTGGAGGACGTGGACGGGGTGGCCGGCCTCCCACAGCGCGCTGGCGGCCACCGCGGCGGCCGCCAGCAACGTTCGGGACAGTGGGTGGCCGGGGCCGTGACGATCCGAGGCCCGCTCCGCGAGGTACAGCGCGGCACGAGCCCGGCGTATGTGAGTGGTGATCAGGGTCGATCCAGAGTCGGAAACGGTCGCGGGAGGGCCGTCGTTCAGCCGTTGTGGCCGCAGGCCGTGCAGGTGTACGTGCCGTTGCAGGTGGTCACGGGCTGGCCGCAGTTCCCGCAGAAGCCTCCGCTGATTTCGCTGGACGCGGCCTGATAGGTCCGGCCCTCGCCGAGGATCTCGTCGAGCTGCTTCTGGGAGTAGTCGCGGTCGAGGTCCTCGTTGAGGTCCTCCTCCGTGGCTCCAGTCAGCGGCTCGGCCATGGTGCTGATGCGTGGCATCGGCCAGATCTCGGCCTCCAACCGGTCGAACAGCCCGACGGCAGTCGTGAGGTCGGCGGTCATGCCGCCACCTCCATCGCAGTGCTCGAGGTCCGACGACGAGCCGCACGCTTCAGCTCACGGCGCTGCCCCTCGGACAGACCGCCCCACACACCATGGGTCTGACGCGTGACCAGCGCCCAGTCGAGGCACTGCCGCACCACAGGACAGCGAGCGCACACGGCCTGCGCCTCCCGGATCTGCAGCACGGCCGGGCCGGTGTCGCCGGCGGGGAAGAACAGGTCGGGGTCTTCGTCGCGGCAGGCCGCGCGGTGAAGCCAGTCCATGCCGCTCACCGTCCTGCGCGGACGCGGCGGAGGGCCTCATCCATGTCGGGATCGGAGTCGGATGGGGTGTGGTGTTGTGCGATGCTGTGGATCATCAGGTCCTCCGATGCAGGTCCTGGTACTGACAGCCTCCGGTTGCGCCCGGGGGCTGTCGCTTTGGCTCCCCGGTGGGGGAGTGGCCGCTCCGTACGAACAGGCCACGGCCCTGGTCGCCCTCATCGGGGCGACCAGGGCCGTGGTCGTTGGTCTGGTACGTCTCAGGCTGTGCCCGCGGAACACCGCGGGCGATACGTCTCGCCGAGTTCGGCTTGGCGCTTCGCGTACCCATCGAGGTCCGCGGGCTCCAGCGGGAGAACGGGGCCCTCGGCCGGGGCCTGCCCGTCGGGCCGCTGCATGCGCCGCGCGTCGGTGTCGCGGACCGCGCGCTGCGTCGACGCCCACCCCATCTCCCGCACCAACCAGAGGGTGCGCCCGTCGCCGTCGTCGTCCGCCTGCTGCTGGGAGGCGATCTGGCTGACTGCCGGGGCGGGTTGCACTTTCGGCTTGCGGAGCACGTTAGTCGGGCGGCGGGACAGTGTGTCCTTGTGCGCATCGGCCAGGGTCTGGTGCCACTCGGGCAGCGTCAGGTCGAACTCGACGAGACGGTTGCTGTTACGGCAGCGGATCGGGGGCTCCTCACCGGCCTTGCCGGTGTGGTGCGGGACGAGCTTTTGCTCCCGCCCCTGCATACCGGTGATGGGGCACCAGGTGTTGCAGTTCCGGCAGTGGAGGACCGCCTTCAACGGGTCCCGCAGGTCGATGTCCGACGGCGGGATCTGGGAGAGCTTGATAGCGGGCAGGTGACTGACCCGCTTCGTGTGGGTCCGCCGCGGCCGCTTCTTGGCTGTGGGCATTGCGGTCGTCGCGGGCATCGCAGAGGTGATGGCCATGGGGAACTCCTCACGTGGGAGGGGATGGGGTGGTCGCGGTGTTCTCTCCGCCCTCCAGGCACGCCGGGGACCCGGCGTGCCTGGGGGATGGACAGCGCATAGCGCTGCGACGTGCACGCAGTGGTCGAGAACCCGGGGGATTTGGTGGTGCTATCAACTCCCGGCCACCCCTGAGGGCGGACGAACCACTGCTTCGGGCGCTTGACCTGTTGGTATAGCTAACGCAATCGAGAGATTTAGCGCCCTAAACTTTCGACTACCGAGACCTTAGGGCTCGCCATGGAGTCGCGTCAACCACCTTGAACCCATGCGGTTTAATGGGGTAAACATGACACTCATGAAGGGAGGCTCGCATGGACCAGCTCAACGACGCCCTGTCGGCGGAAAGAGGGCAGCTCGATGCGACTTTCGATGTCGCGTTGGCCAGGTTGAAGGAGTTGGCGGACCCTCTGGAGCGAGCCAGGTCCGCCCACTCCCTGATCGGCCGCGTCCAGGACTACGGCAACGAGTTCCAGGCCGTGCGGAACGAGGCGATGAACGAGGCGCTGCGCGTAGGCCAACTGAACGCCACCCAGTTGGCAGCCGAACTGGGCATCAGCAAGGGGCGTGTCAGCCAGCTAGCCAAGGGGGCGCCCCCGGAACGCCTGTTCCTTGGATCTGGACGGCTGACCGTCGCGCTCGCCGAGAAGCTCGAAGACGGCAAGCTGCAGGACGGCCGCAGCAAGCCCGTTCAGGGACCGGTCATCGCCACCGAAGACGTGCAGACCTACGAGTGCCTGCGCGACCTGGCCGAAGAGGTCGGCCTTGAGGTCACCTTCGAGCGGATCCCCCTCGGGGGAAACGTACGCCTCAACCGAAACAACCTGATTGTCATCTGTGGCCCACGGCTCTCGCCCTTGATCGAGCAGATCCTGGAGAGCGACCCGCATCTGCGGTTCGGCAAGGATGACGACGGCTGGCATCTCGTCGATCGGAACACTGGTCACGTGTTTCGATCCCCTATGGACCATGGTGGGAACGGCGACGTCGCCTACTTCGGCCGACTCCCGCGGCCAGACGGGCAAGGCACCTTTTTGTACGTCGCTGGCATCCACGCCCGCGGCTCTGGCGGGGTTGTGCACTGGCTGACCAGGGAACTCCCCAATATTCACCGTGAGCTGAAGGCGAAGCGTTTCTCGACCCTGATCTCGAGCGAGTTTCACCCTGACACGCTGGAGATTGTCAGTAGCGAGCGCATCACGCCCTTCTACCGCCCGGAAGGGGCATGACGTGCAGGTATCCATCGCATCGGCTCAAGGCGTGGGAAACGCGAACGAGGACGGCGTCTTCGTCAGCCCCGTAGGAGTCGTGGTATTGGACGGCCTGTCCGCGCCCTCGGACCTACCCATGGGATGCGTCCATGGCACCCCATGGTTCGTGCGTCAGCTCGGCACATGCCTGATCAACTTGATTGGTGACGATACGGTGTCCCTTCGCGAAGCGTTGCGAGGCGCCATCTCCGAGATCAATGAGCGACATCGTGACACCTGTGCGCTGAGCCAGGAGGCCGTTCCCGCTTCAACCGTCGTCATAATTCGGGAGCGGGGGCAGGTTCTCGAGCACCTGGTGCTCTCGGACAACGTTCTCGTCCTGGACCTCGGCAGCGAGGGCATCCGAACCATCACCGACAAGCGGGTCGAGGAGGTGGCAGGTGATGAGATGCGCGCCGCGCTTCGGGGGCCGACTGGCACTTCCGAGCACGCCGCTCGAGTCTCCGAGCTCGTCACCGTCCAACGTCGCCTTCGAAACCAGCCTGGCGGCTACTGGGTGGCATCAACCGACCCCGCTGCAGCCGACGAAGCGATCATTGGGGCCACCGACGTTGCCCAAGTACAACAGGCAGCTCTCCTCACCGACGGCGCGAGTCGTCTTGCGGACACCTTCGACCTCCTGAGCTGGGCGCAGCTCCTCGACCTGCTGCGCCTCGAAGGGCCGGCAGCCCTGATCACGCGCACCAGGGAAACCGAACTCGCTGATCCCGTTGGCGAGCGGTGGCCGCGGTTCAAGCGCTCTGACGATGCGACCGCCGCACACGCGACCCACTTTGGAGAGCGGTGATCGCGGCGTGAGCGCTGCCTGCGCACCAGGCGCGTCACACACACTCTGCTGCCTTCCCATGGGCTGGATTGAGGGCGTTGAGTGCGGCATTGAGCGTCGTAGCGTCCCGCTGCCACCTCTTCGGCGCGATGAGCTTCAGCCGCGGTGCGTCTTCTGGGGGGAGGATCTGGCTCTGGCAGTCGATGACGGGGATAAGCCCGAGGTTGTGGCCATGAAGGAGTACAGGTTTTCGCGCGATGAGCGAGCGCAATTCGAGGCGGGCGATGGGGCCGAGAAGGTAGACGCGGCTGCCGGCCCGCTTCTGCTTGCCGACGATTACAAGGCCGTCGAGTGTGTCAACGAGGTTGTCCCAGTCGTACGGGCGGTCGTTGGTGAAGGTGTTGCGGTAGTGGAGGACCTCAACGCCGTCAGGCAGTTCTTCGGTGATCTGTGCAAGCCAGCTGTCCCACTTCGGGCTGTTCATCGTTCTGGGGGCCGCGCTGACGTAGACGCGCGCCCGGGCTCCGTGGGCTCGGCTGGCAGCGATCCGCTCCATCGCCGCAGCGAAGCGGCGTTGTTGCGCAGGCTTGGCGAAGGTGTCCACGTCCAGAGGGTCGGTCAGCGTCGCATGCATGCTGCTCATCATGCCGGTCCAGGTTCCCAGGACTTCGCGAAGGGCCGGGGCCTCTTCGAGCTGGTGCACCGTCAGGAACGGTCTGTGCAAGGCCGACACAGCATGTGGCGGAGTGTCGTTGGGTGCCGTGAGAGGGGTAGTGTGTCTGCGAATAAGATCAATACAGACATGGCTAAGCCCCGCGAGGCTGCACTCCGGGGCACGGCCGCAGACCAGCATAGGAATGGTCTCGACATGAATGAGGGTACCCGTACCTTCTGTCAGACACACAAGGCACCCACCCCCGTAGTAGCGATGACGTGCACGTCGCTCCGGGGCCGGGTGCCTTCTTCATGCTTCCGCGTCGGTCTGGGCGCGGGCACATCTCACCCCTGGTGGGGGTGGAGATGAGATAGGTCCACTGGGCAGCGCCGCTGCCCTGGCCGCTGGTGTTGGCGCACCGTGCGCGGCCTTCGTGTCATCGGACCGGTTTGGCGACCGGGCCGGGGCCTAGATCGATCGGTTGGCGCCGGGTGATCAAGGCGATTTTTCAGGTTCTGCGGAGAACCAAGCACCACCGAGGTGGGGCTTTGTCGTCCCCGTAAAGGAAGACGTCGGTGACATCTTGCACTACGTTCGTGCCTTCTGCCAGCCCACCCATGCCCGAATGGTGCCAAATGGGCAATTCTTACGGTCCCGCTGGTCGGTTTCAGTCAGCGACTGCGGCCTGTTTCGGCCGCCCACCGAGGCAACGTCGGTCAGGCAACAGCCGACTCATTTGCAGTTGCCGGTCACATTCGGGGACTCATCGGTCCCCTCTCTATATGTGACCTGCTCGTACGTCTTTCAGCATCTCTCCGCTGCGCCGGATCGCGTCGCGTCCACCAACCAGCTCGCTGGCAAGTTCCCTTTCGCCCGCCTGGCGGGATTCATGTGCAGGTCCCTACCGGTCCACTCCCGCCTGACGGGAGCGTTCAGCCGTGGCCGCTCCGTCCACAAGGCATCCAAGTCAGGGTGCCGGATGAAGATTTTTTCGGCGCCTGTCACATCTGGCTCCCACGCCGTCCCCTCTCTGCACGTGACCCCCTTCAAGAGACTTGCCCGCCGTGCGGGAGCGCCGGGGCCGTCGGTGCGTCGTTCGGGCATGGGGGTGTTCCTGTGATGGCGCGGGCGGCAGTCGCCGCCGTGATGGTTCCCGCGCCGCGTTCCGGCGATGGGGGCACGGTCGACGTGCTGCCCTGCCTGTATGTGCCGGAGGCGCGGCAGTGGCTGTCGACGACGTCCGGCCGGGTCGCGGGCGAGGGCTACAGCTGGTTGCAGGCGGTGCACTGGGTGGCCGGGTCCGGGCTGTACCGGCCGCGGCGGCACCGGTCGCACGGGCCGCGCAGCTTCGGGCCGACGACCGTGCGGATCGCGCAGCTGCTCGCGGAGCTGTCGCCGTGCCGTCCGGGGATCGAGTACCTGATGCGCCGCACCGGCCTGTCGGAGCGGTCGGTGGAGTATCACCTGGGGATGCTGCGGGAGGCCGGGCTGCTCGCGTGGATCGTCAAGGGCACCCGGGTGTCCGGCGGCCCGGCGCAGGCCAGCGAGTTCGCGCGGATGATCCCGGTGGAGTTCGACGTCGCGCTGGGGATCCGGACGGTGCAGCGGGACGAGGATGCTCCGGCCTACACGCGGGCGGTGTCCGGGATCGCGGAGGCCGGCCGGGAGCCGATGGCGAAGCTGGCGAAGAAGGCGGCCCAGAGGGTGCGCAAGCCGCGCTCGGAGTCGTCGTCGAAGGCCCCGGCGCGGGGTGCCCGCAAGGGTGCTGAGCAAGGGATTGTGACGGCTGTTTCAGGTGAGGTCCGTTGCACCCCAATGCAGGTCGGTACCTCAGCGTCTTCCACTGCGGGTACTACTTCCTTCCCCCCTGAGAGCAAGCTCGCAAGCGGGGTCAGCAAGTCCCCCACCCCGAAGAAGTCCAGCAGCAAGGCCGGCGGTCGCCGGAAGCTCAACGTCGTCGGGCGCCGCTACCAGCTGGCGCGTGAGCTGATCGGCGAGCTGGACTGGCTGCGCGGCTGCTCGGTGCCGCGGATCGCCTGGGTGGCCCGCGGCGTGGCCGACGCCGGCTGGACCACCGCCGACGTCCACGCCTGGCTGGCGTTCCGCGGTGAGGCGGCACAGGTGCGTCGGGCCTCCGGCCTGCTCGCCACCCTGCTCAAGGACGCCACCCAGATCCTCGACACCCCCGCCAAGCGGGAGTCGGCCCGCCAGCAGTGGCGCGCCGGTCAGGAAGCCGCCCGCCGTGAGCGCATCCAGCAGGTCCGCGCCCGGCACGAGCGGTTCGAGGGTGACTGGAAGCGCCCGGACAGCCCCGCCGTCCAGGCGCAGGTTGATGCCGCGTTCGCCGCTGTCCGGGACATCCTCGCGGGCCACTCCGGCTCTGCCCGGGACGAGGGCTTCGGCGAGGAGCAGCCCGCGGTGCACGGCGGCGTGGACGGCCTGGACGAGGTCGAAATCGCACGGTCCCGCGCAGAGGCCAACCAGCGCCTGGCGCTCGGCGACACCGACTTGATCGAGGACGCGGTCGCCTCGATGGGACCGGAGGCCGCCGAACGGCTCTACGGCCGCACGCTGCTGCACAGGGCCAGGCAGCTGGCCGCGGGCTCCCGCAGCACGCTCATGACCATCGGATACCGGTAGGAGGCCGTGATGACCGAGGTGACCACTCCGGCCCACCAGCCCGACGGCGGGGAGCCGTCCGGCGTCGACCTGGCCCGAGTCGCCCTGCACGCCGCGCGGGAGAACGCGAAGAAGCACCGCGGCGACAGCGCCGCCCCCCGTACCCGCCGCAAGGGAGCCGCCGTCCGGCGCGGCGACGGCCGTGACCCGCAGGGCTTCGGTGCGGTGCTGCAGCGGCTGATGGCGGACCGGGCCTGGGACCTACCCGCCGCCGGCGGCAGCCTCCTGGACCGCTGGCCGGACATCGCGGCCGCCATCGCACCGCAACTGCCGCACCACGTCGCCGCCGTCGCCTTCCACGCGGAGACCGGACAGCTGGAATTGCAGCCCACCTCACCCGCCTACGCCACCCAGCTCCGGCTGATCACCCCGCGCATCATCACCGCCGCGAACCAGGAGACGGGCACCACCACCGTGCGCCGGGTGCGCGTCCTGCCCGCCGGCAACCTCCCGACGCCCACCACGACGACGCAGGCCCCCGTCGCCGAGCCCGTGGAGCCCCCCAGGCCGACCGAGCCGGCCCAGCCCTCCGATGGCTTCCGCCAGGCACTCGCCGCGCACCGGGCCGCATGGTCCGGCCGCCCCGCCGACCCTGCGCTCCAAGAGGCCATCGAGCAGCAGACCCTGGCCCTGCGCCGCATGTCGGCGAGGGCCTTCCCTGACACCGAGCCACAGCTCGAGGAGCAGCCGCAGCCCATCGAGGCGAGTCGCGCTCTGCGGCGCGATGAAGCCACCACGACCCGCGCCCAGGCAGTACGCCGGGCCCGGGCCGAGCGTGCTGCCCGGCAAGGTCAGGCCGCGGACGGAGCGATCGGCAGAGCAGCGGGGGCATCACAGCTGGGGCGTACGGCATGAGCAGAGCCGAAGGTGATCTGGTTGGTGAACTCCACTGGTGGCACGATGAGTTAGCAGGACGGGATGGGGGAGTTAGTGCGGGCTGACAAACGGCGGATCCAGACGGCGGTGCTGGGCAGCGCGGATTCGGAAGAGCCGCTGATGCTGCCGATGGAGGCGATCGAGCTGGACGCCTTCCGCCACCGCTACGAGAGCGACACCTTCTGGTGCGGGACCCTGCTCGGCGGCTGCGGCGGCCAGCTGACCACCAAGCTCTACACCGATAGAGCGTGCCACTTCGCCCATCACCCGGATCCGGACGGACTGCCACACGTGTGCGGACGCCACGCCCGCGGTGTGAACAGTGCAGACCACCTGTACGTGAAGTCCGCGGCCGCGGCATGGCTCGCCGACCGCGGCGAGCAGGCCAGCTTCGAGTACGCCCGCCCCGACGGAGCGCCACTCGGCTCCGTCGTCGACGTCCGCTGGCAGCGCGGTGCCCTGAGGGTGCACCTGGACCAGGCCGTGACTCCCGTGTGGGACAACGGCATCGAGCCGGTGCTGGGCATGGCGGTGCAGGTCGACCGCGACACGCTGATCCGCCGCTGGTACGTGCACCGGATCCGCCTGGACAGCGAGGGCACCGCGCGGCGGGTCCGCATCGGCACCGAGGCATTCGCGCGTCCCACCGAGTGGTTCTCCCTGGACGACTGCGAGATGACCGAACGGGGTCTGTCGACACCAGCGGTCGAACGCATCATTCAGGGACGCACCACAGCCCCTCCACCGCGCCGGCCCGCAGCGAAGACCAAGAAGGAACCGGGCGTGAAGGAACGAGCCCAGGTGCTGCTGCGCCAGCTGACGGATGCCCGCAAGGTGGAGTCCGTCGTCGTGGTGAAACGGGTGTGCCGCGACATTGCTGCGCTGACCGGAGTCACTCCGGCGACGCAGGCCGAGCTGGCCGACGCGATGCAGGAGGCGCACCGGTGGCTGAAGAGCCAAGCCGACGTCCGGCGTGAGCTGTTCGCGCGCCTGGACGAAGCCGCCACTGCCCGCAACACCCAGCACACCCGGGAACTGTTGGTCCGCGCCAACGCGACCGCCGCACACGAACGCACCGAGGCCGAGGAACGGATCGTGGGCGCCGCCGCCGACTTCCTGGCCGCTCGTACCCAAGAAGAGAAGGCCCTGGA
The DNA here is from genome assembly GCF_044754325.1 of Streptomyces sp. NPDC093097. NCBI lineage: Bacteria > Bacillati > Actinomycetota > Actinomycetes > Kitasatosporales > Streptomycetaceae > Streptomyces > Streptomyces sp. NPDC093097. The sequence continues at coordinate 30,436 of NZ_JBIVOW010000029.1, read as the reverse complement.
CGCGGAGCGGGACTCCGAAATGGCCGCAGAGAAGATGGCGGCGCTGACAGCTCTCGCAGCATCCCAAACCGTGCGCCGGATCCTTCGCGATCTGCGACGTCTCCCTCGCCGCCATATGTCGAAGGCGACCTTGCACAGCCAGGTACGGTTGCTCGTCGACGCGGCTGCCGAGGCGGGCAAGCACATCACTCCATTCCAGGCGCAGGAGATCGCCCGATGGAAGAGCCGTGCGGGTCTGGGGCAACCTGTCGCGTCTGCTTCGATGGTTCCGGCGCAGTCCCGGGGCAACCGCACGGCGTCGTCGAAGCAGTCGGCGAACTCGGAGACGGTGGCGGCAGAGCAGTCTGCGATCACGGTCGAGGTGTGGGTGTGGAAGGACCGCTACGGTGGCCTGCGCGCCGCCGCCACACAAACCCGCCCGGAAGCGTCCGTACGGTACGTGCCGTTGCCCCATGACGAGGGCCCGCTGCAGCGCCTCTACGGCAACCTCACCCGCATGATCGCCGAACGGGAGACAGCCGACGGCCCCGTGCACACCAACCGAGCCTCCCTGAGCGTGAGGGTATGGGAGACGGACGACGGACAGCTGGCCGCCACTCTTACGCGCCGCAAGGGCGCCACCGTCGTGACCTTGACGTTGCCAGCCGAACTTGAGCCGCTGCGTCAGTTGCACGAGAAGGTGGTGGCGCAGATGAAGGCCCGCAACATAGCTCGACAGTCGTGGGCGAGCCGACGACCACGGTCGTCAGGGAGAGGACGCTGAGCTCCCCGATGCCCAGCCCTCGGGGCTGCGCGCCAGGAGCTCCTCGTCGTAGGGGAGCTGGTGCAGCTCGTGTCCGGCCTCGGTGGAGCACACGATGTCCAAGCCCGACCAGTGGAGAGGCATCACAGCCGACGGAGTTCCACCACTCGGCGAACGCCGGCTAGGGTCCCGGCTCCCACCAGGCGCCGGGGAACGGCACTGGTGGAAGGGCAGTCCACAGCTGCCAGACGGAGTCCAGGTCACACGAGCGGTGCGCGGATCGCACCACCTGCGCTGAGCCCAGACGGGCGTCACCACAGCTACCGCCAGGCCAACGCCGCCAGCAGAAGACAGCCCCAGCGCTCGATCAAGGGCGGCAGCCTGAGCCGCCTGATGCGTCGGCCGAAGCCAAGCACAGCGGACAGGGCCGGCGGCGACTGTGGGGTCGCCGGAGCCGTCAGTGCCCGTCGCTACCCTCCAGTCCTGAGGGGGGACCATGACCGAGACAGGTATCGAGGCGTCCGGCAAAGCCACGCTCCAGCACATCGTTCTACTCCAGGACAAGCAGCGCAGGCTGGCCGCCGCCCAGGAGCAGGCCGAGCAGCAGCTGCTGCACCGGTACGGCAGCGCCCACCGCGCCGGGGAGATCACCATCACCCAACTGCTCGACTTCTTTCAGGAGTACCGGAAGCTAGACATACCGGGGCGATCACATCGTTGGAACGAGAACGTCGATCTGATCTATCAGACCTGCAGTCTCCTGCAGCCGCCGAACGGTCCGGAAGGCACCTGGGTCGGCGAGTGGCCCTGTGGCGACGCCGATCCGTGTCCGCTGCGCGGCGTGGCCGTGGTGTACGTCCTGTTCGGTCAGGACAACGAGCCCTGCTACGTCGGCAGCACCAACCACTTCCGGACCCGCATGGGCAACCACGTCAAGGCAGGCAAGGTCTTCAGCAGGTGGCAGGCGTACCCGTGGCCCACTCGGGAGGCTGCCTACGTCCTCGAGGAGCGGCTGTTGAATGAGCGCATGCCGAACCTGAACCGCCGCAAGGGACGTTGAGCATTCGTCCGAAGTACTGGGCCGGGGGCGCTGTCGCTGCCAGCGTTGGTGGCATTGAGCGGGCCGGGCGGCGGCTCGGAGGGCATTGTCAGTGGTCGCCGATACGGTATGACCGACGCTGAAAGGAGGGCCGGATGAAGACCGAAGTGCTGCGCGCCTACCGCTTCACCCTGGCCCCCTCTCCTGCCCAGGAGCAGAAGCTGCTGCGCTGGTGCGGCAACGCCCGCCTCGCCTTCAACTACGCGCTCGCCACGAAAAAGGCGGCCCACGAGCGGTGGCGGGCCACGGTCGACGAACTGGTCGCCGACGGCGTGCCGGAGGCAGATGCACGGAAGAAGACCAAGGTCCCGATCCCGTCGAAGCCGGCCATCCAGAAGGCGTTCAACGCCGAGCGCGGCGACACCCGGACCGACGTCGAGGGTGTGTGCCCGTGGTGGCACGAGGTCAACACCTACGTCTTCCAGTCCGCGTTCATCGACGCCGACCGGGCCTGGAAGAACTGGCTCGACTCCTTCTCCGGCAAGCGAGCCGGCCGACGGGTGGGGTACCCGCGGTTCAAAAAGCGCGGCCGCGCCCGGGATTCTTTCCGGCTGCACCACGATGTGAAGAAGCCCGGCATCCGGCTGGCCACCCACCGCCGGCTGCGGCTCGGGTCGTTCGGTGAGGTGCGGATGCACGACTCCGGCAAGCGCCTGTTCCGCCAGGTCGCCCGCGGCGAAGCCGTCGTGCAGTCGGTGACCGTCTCCCGCGGCGGGCACCGCTGGTACGCCTCCGTGCTGTGCAAGGTCACCATGGACATCCCCGACCGCCCGACGCGCCGGCAGGCCGAGCGCGGCAAGGTCGGCGTCGACCTGGGCGTGAAGGTCCTCGCCGGGCTCTCCAAGCCCCTCCCCCCTGACGGGCCCGTCAGGGTCAGCGGGGACGGCCTGCTCGTGGACAATCCGCGGCCACTGCGCGCGGCGATGCAGAGGCTGGTGAAGGCTCAACGGGTTCTGTCGCGGAAGGAGAAGGGTTCCAAGGGGCGGGAGAAGGCCCGGCAACGTGTCGGTCGGCTGCACCACCAGGTCGCCGTCCGCCGCAATGCCGTCCTCCATCAGGTCACCAAGGCCCTCGCTACCCGCTTCGCGGTCGTGGCGGTGGAGAACCTCCACGTCGCCGGAATGACGCGCACGGCCCGCGGGACCGTGGAAGCCCCAGGCCGGCGCGTACGGCAAAAGGCCGGCCTGAACCGGGCGATCCTCGACTCCGCCCCCGGCGAGTTGCGTCGGCAACTCGCCTACAAGACTTCCTGGTACGGCTCACAACTGGCGGTCCTTGACCGCTGGTGGCCGTCCAGCAAGAGCTGCTCGGACTGCGGATGGCAAGACACAAGCCTGACCCTGTCCGACAGGATGTTCCACTGCACCAACTGCGGCCTGACGATGGACCGGGACCTCAATGCGGCCCTCAACATCGAACGGCACACCGAAACACCCAACGTCGCCTCTGATAGAGGGGAGACGCAAAACGCCTGTGGAGCATCCGTAAGACTCCCCGGCCCTCGGGCTGGGAAGCAGGACGCAGTGAAGCGGGAAGACGCTGGTCCATCGGGGCCGGCGCCACCTCGGCGGAGCAATCCGCCGACGCTCCCGACCCCAGCCCACGAACAGGTAAAGCTGTTCTGACGCTGCAGGTCACGAAGGGTCCGGCCCACGGGCGCACGGAGCGATCGATGCCTACAACGAACACCGCACCCCTGACCTCGTCCGGCCCACGGGCGCACGGAGCGATCGAAAAGGACCAGACCAACACGGCCACGGCCGCGTGAAGCAGACGTCTGTGCTACCGGACGCCACTACAAGCTCGTATTGCTCGGGGTTCCCTGGCCGGGACGGGGAAGCCCGGCAGCCGACGCTGCGGCGCGATCCGCGCGACCTGTGGCCCGATGGCCTCGTCGCCGAGTGAGGCTATCCCGGCCACAGGACCACCCCGCCGGCCCACCCGACGACTCGTCAAGGTGAACCTGACGGAGCGCCTGCGCGCGATCTTTTGTCAGGGATACCTTGACGGGTATGGCGACCGACACCCCCGCCAGCGCCCTCGCCGCCGGCCCCCGTCACCTCTCCCCCCGGGACGAAGCTCGCGTCACCCTCGCCCGCGCCGCCTGGGCGCTCGCAGGCGAGGCCCACGCCCTCATCCCCGTCGACCCCGACGCTCCCGCCGGCGACCTGCTCCGCCAGGCGCTCGCCTTTCAGAACAAGGCCCAGCGCCTCGTGGAACACGCCGTCGTCGCGGAGCGGGAGCGGGGCACCACCTGGGAACAGATCGCCGGCGCCGCCGGCAACACCAAGCAGGCCGCCCACGAGCGCTGGTCCGGCAACGTGGACGTCTGGGCCCGTCTGGGCCGCGTCACGAACGAAGACGAGCCGACCGCGGGCATCGTCGCCTTCCTCGACAAGCAATACGCCAAGGTCGACCCCGACCGCCCCGACGCGGTCTCCGCCGGCCTGGACGCCACCCGCCATCCCGGCTCCGCCGCCTACGAGGTCGCCCAGCGTACCCGTGGCCAGCAACTGCACGCCCGCCTAGACGAATTGGAGCGCGACAAGCGGCGCAACCACCAGGACTTCGAACGCCTCAGGGGCTCGAGCGACCGGGAGGGCTGGCTCCGGCTGGCCGCCAACCGGACCGCCTCCGCCGACATCAACGACATCCTCGTGCAGGTCTACGAGGAACTGATCACCGCCGAACCGGCGCTGGCCGACGAGCACCGCGCCAATGCCGAGCAGCACCGCAATTACATCGACAGCGCCCGCGGGTACGCCGACCTCGCCCTGCGGAAGGCCGGGGAGCTGTAGCACCCACGCGGCCGACAGTCGCAGTACGCACCCCCGGGGCCCGGACTTCACCGTCTGGGCCCCGTCGCTTTTCCCTCCCGCGGCTCCTTGCGTGGTTAAGGCCGACCACGGTAGGGCCGTCCAGTAGCATCCCGCCGGCCCCGATCCAACTGTCCGCGAACCCTGGGGTACGCGACCCCGCGCAGCGATTCGCGGTCACCGGGAGAAGAAGAAGTACCAGTTCAACGCCGACTTTGAACAGCCGAGCCCAGGGGCCTGTCCTGGGAGCTCTCTCCGTGTGCCGCCCGCACTTCGGGCACCAGCCCGTACGGCGCGGGTCGTCCGAACCGGCAGCGGCGACCGGCCGGCCAGCGGGGCGACCTCGCGGTCCATCTCCCGGCCGGCCGACCACGGGGGAACCTCGCCCCCCGGCACAGCGACCTTCACCCCCATTGTTTCGCTGCCCGGCCGGCGCAGTAGGAGCCATGGCCCAATCACGTTCGAAGCCGTGATCGAAGCCCCAACGTCGGCCTGTGCCGCCTCGATGGCAGGCAAGGTACCAATCCGGTACCTTGCCTGTATGCCCTCGCTGAATGTGTCCTTCACCGACGACGAGATGCACGAGGTCCGCGCAGCCGCCGCGGCCGAAGGCAAATCCCTCAAGCAATACCTCCACGACCTCCCCCTGCGAGAGAAGCACCGCCTGCAGTTCGTCCGCTACGCCGTCACCTGGGGCGAGGACCACCGGACGGAGTTCGACGACGCCTTCCCCGACGAGGTCCCCCCGACCGCCCGCCGCGAAGAGGACCGCGCCGCCTGATGATCCTGCACATCGACGTGCCCTGGCTCCTCGACGTCCAAGAGCAGGCCGTCCCCGAGGACGTGTCAGTCGCCGACTACTCCGCCCTCGTGGCCGCCGTCGCCCGCCACAAGACCCGCATCCCCCGCCCCAGCACCGCCGACCCCGACGCCGCCTGGCGCGCCGCGGCGTTGCTGGACACGCTGGTGCGGCTGCAGCCGCTGCCGTACCGTAACGCGCTCTTCGCCTGCCAGGTCGCCGTCGCCTACATGCACGCCTGCGGCGAAGGCATCGATCCGCCCTACGGAGCCCTGGTCGACCTCGTCCGCGACATCCAGGCCGGCAAAACCACCGTGTATCAAACGGCAGGACGCATCCGGACCTGGCGCATCTGAACGGGCGCGCTGCGGCCGCGGCCCTGGCGCGGGCGCATCGCGCCCGCTTGCCGGCCAGGGAGGAGTCAAGCCCGCATCCAGCCTGTAGGCGGTGGGATGATGTGCCGATGACCACAGTCCCGTCCCCGTCGCCCCGCGACCGCGCACTCGGACGCGGCGTCAGCATCCTCATTCCGCAAACCGGATCCGGTGCCGTACCGGCCGCGGAACAGGCCGCGGCCACGCTGGCAGCGCTGGAGATGGTGCCGACCCAGGCCGGCCTGTTGCAGGCAGCCGCGGTGCTGCTGGAGGAATGGGCCCGCGTCAGCGAGGACGAGGCCGAGCGCGCGGCCGCCGGCACCACCGCAGCTCTGCTGCGCCGCACGCTCGACGGCCGTGAATGACCGTCCGGCTCCTCCGCCCTAGGAAGCCTTCGCTCTGCGGGAGTTCTGCACCGGTGCGGGTGCCAGACCGTGGCGTCAGTGGCCTCGCGGGTCCGATATGATCATGACGCAACTTCACGCCGCGATCAGCGGGCGGGAGTCGTGCGTCTGTGGTCCAAGGAAAGACGTCCACCAACCGGTGGGAAATGCAGGTGCAAGGCCTGCCGGGCGCTCCACCAGAAGGTCCCTTCCTCTCTGCCGAGGAAGGGACCTTCTGCTATGAGGGCTCAAGCCAGCGATGGCGGTACCCGGCCGCCGGGACCCTGTGTCCGTTGCGCGCCCCGGATGCGGTTGGCCTCGACGATGACGATGACGGCGGGGAGGAGTGTTGCCTGACGTCACGCCTTCTGGGGTTGGTCGTTGTAGGTGCGGGCCTGGGCCCTCCACATGGCTGCGTACTCACCGTCCTGTTGGAGAAGGGACTGGTGGGTGCCTTCCTCCAGTAGGTGCCCGCCGTCGAGGACGATGATTCGGTCAGCGGCCCGGGTGGAGCCGAGGCGGTGGGTGATCAGGACGACCGTACGGCCCGTGCTCATGGCCCGGATCCGGTCGTAGACGGCTTCTTCGGTGCGAGGGTCGAGCGCGGAGGTCGGTTCGTCGCAGATCAGGAGCGGGGCGTCGGCCCGGTAGAAGGCGCGTGCGCCGGCCAGGCGTTGCCATTGTCCGCCGGACAGGTCGCGGCCTCCCCAGTGGGAGGGGGCGAGGTTGGTGTCGAGGCCGTCGGGGAGGTGGGCGATGACGTCGTCGGCGCCGGATGCCTTCGCGGCGGCGAGCACCGCCTGGTCGTCGCCGTTGCTGTCGCCTTGGCCGAGGGTGATGTTCTCCCGGGCGGTGACCTGCCAGCGGGCGATGTCCTGCGGCAGCATCGCGAGGCGTGACCATACCTGTTGGGGGTCGGTGGTGGTGAGGTCTACCGCGTCCCAGGTCACGGCGCCGTGGGTGGGGGTGTAGAGGCCGGCGAGGAGTTTGGCGAGGGTGGATTTTCCCGAGCCGTTCGCGCCGACGATCGCCAGGACCTCGCCGCGGCGGATGGTGACGCTCACGTTCTCCAGGGCGGGCCGTTCGCTGCCCGGGTAGCGGAAGGTGACGTTGTCCGCGCGGATGACGGACGGGTCGGCCGGGACCGGCGTCGGCTTGGCGGGGAGCTGGGTGCGGCGGTCGGCGTCGGTGAGGAAGGTCGCCCAGTCGCCGAGGTACAGGCCGGTCTTGTAGGTGGTGTTGATCCCGGTGACCAGGGCGTTGAGCAGGATGCGGCTGGTCTGGACGGCGATGACGGCGGTCCCGGCGGCTGCCAGCGGGACGCGCCCGGCGGTCACCAGCCACAGCAGGGCGCTGTAGACGAGGAGGGTGGCGGTGCCGGCGAGGGCGTCGCCGAGCAGTTGGTAGCGGGCGGTGGTGCGGCCCACTCGGGCGGCGTGGTCCTCCAGGCGCCGGGTGACGGCGGTGAACTGCCCCAGCAGCCATGGGCGCATGGTGCAGGCCCGGACGTCGAGGGCGGTGGGGCGGCCGGAGGTGTTGTAGATCAGGGTGTGGCGCAGGCGGCGGTCGGCGAGCGTGTGCCGCTCGGCGAGGTGGGCGGCGCGGGCGGCGCGGACGGCGGCGGCGCCGCGCGGGAGGACGGCGAGCAGCAGGAGGGGCAGCAGCAGCGGGTCGAGGCCGGTGAGGATTCCGGCCGAGGCGAGGATGCCCAGCAGGGCGGCGGCGACCGAGGTGAGGGCCTCGATCATCAGGTGTGCGTCTTTGGAGGCGCGGTTGGCGGCCTCGCTGTGGTCGCACCATGCCGGGTCGTCGTACGCGGCGAGCGGCACGCGGGTGGCGGCGCCCAGGAACTTAAGCTCGGCGATGGAGTCGATGCGGGGGCCGATCCTGGCGGTGGTGGCCACGGTGGACACGCTGATCAGGGAGCGGGCCATCGCGGTGCCCGTGATCACGGCCAGGGGCGGCCACGCCTGCTGGAGCCGGTCCATCGTGGCGCCCGGCGCGAACAGTGGGGCCAGTGCCCCGCGGGTGGCGTAGAGGCCCACGGCCATCAGTGCGCCGGCGGCGACCTGGAGGACGACCAGGCGGATCAGGGCGGTGCGGTCGGCCGTCCACGCGAGACGGAGCGCGGCCTGGGCGAGGGTGGGCAGGCGGCGGGTGATGGTGAGGAAGCTGCCGGCCAAGGCGTCTTCGTGGCGTTCGGCGCTGACGCTGTACTGCGGGATCGCCTCCGCGCCGCGCGGTCGGCGGCGCGGCCACCAGGGGCCAAGTCGTCGACCGGCGGCGGGTTCTGCGGTTTCTGTCCGGGTGTCGCTGCGGGGCTGTGTGTCTGTCACATCCGGCGCAACGCTTCACTCGTACGAGTGGATGCTGTGGCGATGGGTGGCGAATTTCAGTGCCGAGTGGGACGCGCACATTGCCGCCACCGGCAAGGCCGCCCCGGCGAGGCCAAACGGCGACGCGACCATCGCCGACCTCAAGAAGCGCCTGGTCAAGAATACCCAGGAAAGCACCCTCCTGGAGAACAAGCTCAAATCCGCCCAGACCGCGATCGCCGCCCTCTACCATGACAACGTGGCACTGCGACAGCAGCTGAAACGAGACGTATCAGCTGCCGTGACGCCCATCCGCCCCCGAGGGCCCCGCAGGCATCGTTAGGACTTTCCCGTGCATTTCCATGGCTTGCTCTCTACACGCCCGAGCCCGACTGTCATACCAGCGCAGTAGTTTCAAGGCATGACTGACACGACGGCCGCAGGGCTTAATGAGCTACAGGCTGGCAAGGAAACAGGGCCATGGCTCACCGCGAAATCCCTTGAATCCTGTCTACAGACCGCGGGCCGCTCCTTCGGAGAGGGAGAACTGGCCTATCTGGCGTTTACCTCGCAGATTGAGCATCCGGTCCGCGACCGGGTGGCCTACGCAATGCACCGGCGACTCAAGGGGACGAGGCTGGACGTAGGCCGCGAGTGGACCGGGCTGTTCACGATGGGCAAGAACGGAAAGCCCGCAAAGCGGAACGTGGACCTGGCAGTGGTTGAAAAGCCGACCCGCCGCAGTCATCACATTCCGCAACCACACGGAGTGGTGGAGTTCAAGGCCTTTTATGCGCACGATGCCCACAAGCCTCACCAGTTCAAACACATCGACCGTCAGGTGCGGGACGACGTCGAGAAGTCCGTTGCGTGGTGGTCCAGCATGGGTGAGGTGTTTGCTGTGGTGCTGCTGCCTGAGCTACACCTCGTCAACACGCGACATGTCCCGCACCAGATCATGAGGAAGATCGAAAACAAAGTCATGCGCTACGACCTTCTGTGTGACTCAGGCATGGTCCCCGACGGGCAACCGGTGCAGGAAGTCTCCTCTAGGCTTGCCCTGCTCGGACCGGTGAGCCACGGGGTGATCGACGCGGGAACCGAGAGCGGAGTCCACGTCACTGTGCCGTACGTGATCCTCGGCCCAGTACCGGTCGAGACGTTCGAGAACATGCCCCCGCCCCAGCAGCAGTAGAACGTCGGGCTTCTTCTGAAGAGGCCCTGCCAGCCGCAGGCTTCAGTGCCGTACGCCCGCGTTCAGCGTGTCTCATGAGACACGCTGAACGCGAAGAACACTTTGCCACCGCACAGGCCCGCCGCCGCGACCTCGACGCAGCCGCCGAGACCGCCACCACCGCGATCGACATCGCCGCCATGGTCGAGTCCGGACGCTGCACCACCCTGCTGTCCAACCTCGCCACCGAACTCGAACCCCACCGCGCCGCTCGCCCGGTCGGCGCTGTCCTCAACCGCCTGGGCAGCGACCGCTGCTGCCCCCCGGACGCGCCCAACCCTGACCGTGACGCAGCGGAAGACTGACAGGGGCTCAGGGCTGGACGCCTTCCGCCGTCGGCACGAGCGGGACCCACCACCCCGACCCCACCGGTCAGCCCCGAAACTGCGCCGATGCGTCTCCACCCGCACCTCGCAGAATGATTGCTGCCGGATACGGTCACCCCTCATGGACACGAAGACGGTGCCGCTCGCGTACGTCGCGCGGGGCGCGGTGCTGGTGTTGGCGTGCTCAGTGGCGGCGGTGCACTGGTGGCGATCGCCGTCCAGTGTCGTAGTGATCGTGCTCGCGGTTCTCGCAGCCGCGATCTGGGCAGCGCTCGGAGCTACGACTCTGAGCAACGCAGTATGGGAGGGCATGCTGAGCCAGGACCTCACGTGGTACGCCCACCGCCGACCTGAAGGCCCGGCGGTATCGGACGAGCCACGCAGCAAGGACACCGAGTTCCTGGTCGGGCAGATGCGCACAGTCGAAGAGCGTGTCCAGGACTTCCTTCGCGAGACGGACATGACCCACATCTCGCTCGCGGTGACGGGAGGCTGGCTCGGTCTGTGGCACGAGGCCGCATCAATCCGGTCCGGCACCAGCGGGCACATCGACCTCGGCTACTTCTGGCTGTGGCCAGACCGCAGCACCGTCCTGCCGTACACGCTGGAGCACGAGCTCGCCCACCTGCACCGCAACGACGCCCGCACCCGGCTGGCCATCACGACGGTCCGCACCGCCCTCATCGTGCTGTGCGCCGGTTTCCTACCGCTTTCGCACGCCGCCCTCGCCTTGGTCGCCCTCGCCGCCATCGGGAGCGGCTACCGCTGGTGGGTCGAACTCGCCTGCGACCGCGCGGCCGCACTTCACTGCGGGAGGGACGTCGCAATTGAGACATGGAAGCAGGACCTGGCCGACGCCCGTCAAGTCCCCCTGATCCGCCGGATGCTGTCCGCCGCGCTTGCGCTGCGCAGCCATCCCCCGATGATGCTGCGGCTGTGGTGGGCCCGCTGTACACCGGCGCCGGCGGGAGGCAATCCCAGGTGATCGGCACCGAGCGAGGTGGTGGACCTCGACGTCGGGGCGTGGCGCATCAGAAGAACTTAACAGGGGGTTGAAATTTCAGGGTGGGCTTAAGTAGCATGGTGGGTGTCGGAGGGAGGCACCCCTCCGACACCCCGCCGGGCGGCCAACAGGGGCCTCCCGACACCATCGGAGGGTATCCGTGAACGACGTAAAGATCATCCGCTGCACCACTCCGACCGAGCTGTACCGCCACTACCAGCGCCAGACCGAACCGCAGAACGCCTACATCGAACTCGACCTGCGCGAGGGCACGCTGCTCGCCACCTACAACGCCGAGGTTGGCAACGCCCGGCCGTTCACCGTCCACTACGGCTTCGAACGCCGCTACCCCATCCCGCTTTTGACCGCTGAAGCGGCGAACCGGGTGATGGAGGAGATCGCGCCGATGGCCAGCCGGATGCTCGCCGACTGGGAACAGGACCTGGACGCGCGACAGAGCAACCTGGTGGCCAAGCTCGGCACGGACGCGCAGGCCGCCGAAGCGGAGATCCAGACCCACCTGGGCGGGGACACGGACTGTGGCTTCGCAGGCGACAACCAGGGCTTCGACGCAGGCGACTTGGTGGCCGTGTGGGAGCTGGACGGCGCAGTGAACGGCTGCGAGGCCGACGAGTACGGCATCACCGCCGAGACCACCGACGAGCGCCTGGAAGAGATCGCCACCGAAATCACCCGGGACCTCGCCGCCCTCGGCGAGAGCAAGGTGGCCGTGGTCGACGGCCTGGACGACCACCTGGACGACCTGCGCGAGAAGGCCCGCGAGGAGGACCAACGGGACCTGTGGGTGATCGTCGCCGCCACCGGGGACCTGGTCGACGGAGCGGAGATGACCGAGGTCGATCAGCTGGTCAACGACCACCTGTGGACCCTCCGCGACTTCACCGCCCTGGCGCGCAAGGCCGGCTACGGCCCGGAGAACCCCAACGTCCTGATCTACCTCCAAACCGACGACGAGACGCTGACCCTCCCCAACGCCTTGGAGCGCCTTCGCCTGGACGTCCCCAGCCGCGTCGCCGCCGCCGTGGCCGCCGTCGAACGCCCCGCCGCCTGACCCACACCACCCGCCGCTGACCCGCCGCCCAGCCCTGTTCTCTCCCCTCACCAGGGAAAGAACAGGGCCCACGCACAGAGAGCCGACTTCGATGTCATCCGAACTCCACCAGCGCCTAGCTGCCGCCCAGGCCCGCACCCAGCACGGCAACGCCGAGATCGCCGCCGCCGCAGACGACAGGGCGCACGCCATCGCCGACGAGGTCGCGCGCCGCGGCCGCGGCGGCGCGCGCCAAGTCGCCGAAGAACTCAACATGTCCGAAGCGGCCGTCTCCCAAGCCGTCGCTCGCGCCCGCCGCGCGAAGACCAGCCCGACCCGCACACTTCCACCCGAGACCCTGGAACGGCTACTGACCGCCGAACTGACCACCCTGGAGCCACTGTCCGCCCTCCAGTGGCAAGCCCTGACTTTCATCGTCCGCGGCATCTTCATCGATATCTCCTGGATCGAACAGCCCGGCCAACTCCTGGCCAGCGAGGTCGAGGACGCCGAACTACCCGCCGAAACTGACCCACAGGGGCTCGCCGCAACCTGCCACACATGGACCAGGACGCAGGCGCTCGCGGTGATCGACGCCTGCCAGCGCGACGACATCGCCGATCTACCAGTCGTGGGGTAGACCGTCGCGCGCGTCCCGTCCCCGGGGTTGTGCTGTCGACTGCGCAGTACCCGAAGCTGCCCTCGCGGCAAGCCCCCTTCCCCACCCACGCTCACCGACAACACGACAAGGAGTTCCGTCCGTGCCGCCCTTGACCACCTGGCCACATCAGCGGGACGCCATCGCGGCTGTCACCAGCCAGCTCACCCGCCAGCCGCGGGCCACTCTGATCGCCGCCACCGGAACCGGCAAAACCCATATCGCTGCCCGCATCGCGCACAACCTCGCGCGCAACGGCCGCGCCCTGGCCCTGGTACCGACACTGAACTTACTCGGGCAAACAGCCCGCGCGTGGCAGGACTCCGGACGCCAAGGCCGTGTCATCGGCGTGTGCTCCACCGACGAGGTCACCCACCACGTGGGGAATACGCAGGTGACCACAGCACCGGCCGAACTGGCCGCCCTGGCCATCGGCAACGGCCCGCTAAGCGTCTTCGCCACCTATGCTTCCCTGCCCGTCCTCGTCGCCGCGCACCACGAACACGGCCTGCCGGCATGGGACCTGGCGGTCGTCGACGAAGCGCACCGCACCGCCGGACATCGCGGCAAGCCGTGGGCAGCGATCCACCACGACGCGCAGGTTCCGGCCCGACGCCGCCTCTACCAGACCGCGACGCCGCGGGTGTGGTCCGTCAGCGACACTGACACGCCGCTCGCGGCGATGGACGACACGACCCTGTTCGGTGAGGTCGCCTACCGGCTCGGGCTGGCGGAGGCCATCAAACGCGGTCTCCTGGCCGACTACCAGGTGCTGGTGCCCGCTGTCAGCGACGCAGACATCCACCAAGCCCTCGCCGCGGCACCGACGCGCAGAGATTTCTCCGCCGAGGCACTGCGCAATGCGGCGCTGCAGATCGCTGTCCTGCAAGCTGTCCGCGAAGCCGGGCTGAACCGGGTACTGACGTACCACCAGCGCGTGTCATCCGCCCGGGTGTTCGCCGAGGAGTTGGAGAGGACAGCCCACGCCGCCGGCCTACTGCCGGCCGACGGGCCGCTGTGGGCGCGGTGGACCAGCGGCAAGCACTCAGCACAAGCGCGCACCCGCATGCTCCGGGAATTCTCCGACCACCGCGGCACCGCAGTGATCTCCAACGCAAGGGTCTTCGCAGAAGGCGTGGACATCCCTCAAGCCAAGGCAGTGGTGTTCGCCGACGCCCGGCAATCCGAAATCGACACTGTGCAGGCCATCGGACGGGCCCTGCGCCAGCAGCCGGGCGAGGGGAAGAAGGCCACCATCGTGGTGCCCGTCTACCTCGGCCCCCAGCAGCAGGACTCCGAAACCCTCTTGGAGTCCTCCGCGTACGCGCCCTTGTGGTGGACACTACGAGCGCTGCGCTCCCACGACGACCGGTTCATCGACCGCGTCGCAATGCTGCCACGCGGCAGCGAACGGAACAGGGCCCAGGGTGCCCCCGACACTCCCCCAGTGGACTGGATCCGCGCGCTCGGCTTTCACCCTCAGCCCGTCGAGCGCCTCGCTCTGGCCATCAGCCTGCACGTCGTCTCCCCCAAAAGCACCGAGTGGCGCCGCGGCTACGCCGCAGCACGCCGCTACCACGCCGAACACGGTCACCTAGACGCCGCCCAGGACTACGTCGACGAGCAAGAGTTCGCCCTCGGCAAGTGGCTGTCCTGGCAGCGCCACGTCAAACAGGCCAGGTCCCTGCCTGAGCAACGGCAGGCCGCACTCGACGAACTCGGCATGGTGTGGAGGCCACGGCACGAGCAATGGCAGCGCGGCTACGCCCACGCCCGGGCCCACGCCCGGGCCCACGGCCACCTCGCCATGGCCGCCGACTACGAATCCGATGGCTTCAAACTCGGCGCATGGCTGCGCAACCAGCGCAGCCGCCCCGACGCGGTCACCCCCGAGCACCGGGCCCAGCTGGACGCGCTCGACCCCGACTGGGACGCCCCATGGCCCCTGGCCTGGCGCCGCAACTACGCCGACGCCCGCGCCTTCCACAAGGAACACGGACATCTCCGGGTACCGCGCACCCACAAGACCGCGGACGGGCGCTACCTGGGCGAGTGGCTCCATGTACAGCGCCGCCTGCGGCACGAGCTGACACCCGAACAGGTCCAGCGCCTGGACGCCGTCGGGATGGAGTGGACTCAACCCTCCCCGCACGAAGCCGCTTGGAGAGCCGGACTCACCGCTGCACGGGCCTACCTGGCCGAGTTCGGCAATCTCCAAGTCCCGCAGAAGTACGTCGCCCGTGACGGCTTCCGGCTCGGCACGTGGATTAACAACCAGCGCCGACGACGCGACAAACTTCACCCCGACCGGGTGAAGCTGCTCAACGCCCTCGGCATGATCTGGTGACCGATCTGCGGTAGGCCCGCCCCGTAGGTGAAGGGACCAGAGGGCGCCTTGCTTGCTGATGTTGCGTCACCACAAGGCAGTGGCGGCGTTGTGCCAGGCGTGGACTGGACGCAACTGCTCAAGGAGCTCGCCGACGCGGTGACGGTGCGCAATGATCAGGTGACCGCCCTGCGCATTACCAGTACGCATGTGGCCGAGCTGACCGCACAGGCCATTGTCGCTGGCGCCCCCAGTGCGCCCCTCACTCGCATCCTGGCGAAACTGGAGCCGGTCGTCGCACCAGATCGGCCGCACACGGGAGTGGCCCCCGCCGTCCCCTCGCCGCGCTCGGGCCCCATGCCCCTGCCGTCCGATCCGCCGCTGACACCAGAGGACTACCCCACGATCGTTCGCCAGCTCCTCGATGTCTTCGCGGCACACAACAACCCCCAATGGCTGACCATCACGCAAATCGCCCATCACCTGGAGGACGCCGACCCAGCCGCCTGGGGCCGATGGCAAGGACGTCGTGACCGGTTGGTCATGATCGGCCGCGCCATCGGGGCTGAACTGCGACGAGCCAACATGAAAGTCCCTCACGGACGCCTCGATAGTGCGATCGACCCGAAGCGGCCGACCATCTACAAACTCGCCGACATCGAGCGCACTCTGCAGAAGGGCGGCTGGCGAACACCCGAAGAGGAGACGAGCGTGGAGTGACACGACACGTACATCCGGTCGCTCGCCGACTGGCCGGCAACTGCGCACCACGCGCAGGGCCCCGTTTTGGGAGAGCGCCGAACCCGCCGACGACGGCCTGGAGCGGAACCATGCGGGCCCGTGGCCGGGGGTAAGGCCATAACGACCAAGGCTCCGTCGGGGCCCGCGGTTGCGCGCAATCGGCGCCGTCGGCAGCCAGCGCCGTTCCTCGCTGTTTGTGGTCGACGCGAGTAGTCGGGGCGGGTGAACGGGCCGCGTGGTTCGGCCTCCCGCCTTCGGGACGCCGAGAAGCTGGTATGGCGATGGCATCCAAGTGCGGGAGAGCCGGTTGTGAACGAGCGAGCCGAACGGCTACAGCAGGCCCTGGCCGTGCTTGGCGTTGACTTCTTCGAAGACCCCGATCGGCCGCCTGCCGTGAACGCGCTGGAAATGGCCAACGCTCTGGTCGGCGCGGCTGAGGCCAACGTGATCGGCGCGGAGATCGACCTCATGGACGACGAGGTCGCCACGCAAGCGGAGGCAGTGGCCGACCAGGTGCTGAAAGAGGTTCTTCCCGAGCAGATTTCGCCGCTGCTGGTCCAACAGGTCAGGGCCGAGCGACTGGAGCACTCGCTGACGCGCGCGGTCGGCGTGGAGACGGATCCGGACGACCCGGTGCTCGCTGCTGCGCGCGATGCGGCCGTGCTTGCCACGGTGCTTGTCAGCTACCGGATTTCAGCGGAGCGGCTCGAGGAAGAGCTGCCGGAGGGCTTTCTGGAGCTCGCCGTGACGGCGTTGAGGTCCTGTGCGCAGCGCCTGCAGGGGCTGATGGGATAGGTCAGCCGAGCTCAAGGTACGAGCCCGCGCTTGTCAGCTACCGGCA
This sequence comes from Streptomyces sp. NPDC093097, assembly GCF_044754325.1. Lineage (NCBI taxonomy): Bacteria > Bacillati > Actinomycetota > Actinomycetes > Kitasatosporales > Streptomycetaceae > Streptomyces > Streptomyces sp. NPDC093097. Next base: position 13,728 of record NZ_JBIVOW010000029.1, on the reverse strand, counting down.
TTCCGACCCTGCGAGGCGTCGCCGGAGCAATTCCTCACTGCGAGCAGCCTCCACGCAAATGACGGTGTGTAGGGTTTCGGTGACCGTCAATGACGAAAGCCTCCACAAGCTCCGCCCGCCCCTGGTAGCGTCAAGACCTCTGGCCCCCTGGTTCCCCCGTCCAGGGGGCCGCCCTATGCCGACATCAGTAGCGGGACGACAGCTCCCGGAACCTGTAGCCGCCGCTGTGTGTATGCCGAGCCCGGCCGCCTGGGTTACACCCGTGCCGACGGACCCCACACCGTCTCCGTCGTTGGCGGTGACCGGCCTCGCGGAGGAGCAAGTTGGTCACGACAGCCGTGTGCCGAGGTCCGTCAGGGCGGGAACCTCAGATCGCCCCTCGGTTCCTCGGCCAGAGACGGCTGCATAGGGTATGCAGGTGTGACTGATGTGCCTGAGCCGGGACAGAGCAGCGACGACCTCACCCGCCTGATTCCGACGGTGATCGCGAACGAAGGAGCCGACCCTGAAATCGTGGCGATCGGCGAGCGGTACTGGGCGCTGGCAGGTTTCGCCCCGGGCTACGACACCCCCCTGTGGTGCGAGAAGACCAACGCCATCGACACCGCCGGCTGGGGCAACCCCATCCACGCGGTAGCCGCAGCCGGCGTCCGCGCCGTCGTTCCCGACCACCACTGCTCCCAGTGCGACGGCCCCCTCAGCCTCACGTCCCGCACCGCGTTCCAGCAACTGTGCAACGGCGAAATACCGGACTGCGTGGACTGCAACGAGTCAGTGCTCCTGACCGCGCGCGCGGTCAGCGACCCCAAACGCAAGGCCAAGCGGGAAGCCCAGCGGGAGGCCGCCGAAGCCAAGGCCGCCGCCCAGCAGGCCCGCGAAGCCGTCCGTACCGCCTGGACACAGACACAGCGCAGCATCCTCACGGAGGAGTACGCGCTCACGCACGACTCCGTGGTGCCGCAAGTACCCGTCAAGGAGATGACCGCGGCGCTGGCCCTCCTGCGTTACGCGCCCTCCACCGCACCGATCAGCGATGTCGGAGCCTGGCTGAACCCACTACATCCGAAGGCCAACGAAACCGCTTCGATGCTCGGCGCGCTCGTCCGCTGCGGCCTGCTGAAAATCCACTCCTCCAGTCCCGCCACGGCGTTCGTCTGGGAACCCGCCTCCTTCGACGAGGCCCTGCGCGCCGCCGACGGCGACCCGGACAGCATCGAAGCACCGGAACTGACCGACCAGTTCTACCCCAGCGCGGCCCGCTTCTACGCCCCCTTCGGCACCAGCCCCGGCACAGGTGCCGAGCAGCTCGACGAGCACCTCGTCGCCACCCTGAATCCCGCGGGCATGACTGCCGGCCAACAAGACGACCTTCTAGCGCTGGCGGAAGAACTTCTGGCCGAGGAAGCTGTGCGGTACTTCCTGAACCGCTTGGAGGTCGTGAACCTGCCCGCGGTCACCGACACGCACCTGGCGCGCCTGCGGGATGCCGCATACAAGGTGGCCCGCAACCGACCGCTCGGAGAGATCTACAACCTCGTGTGGCGTGCCACCCGTGCGGCGGCCGAGGCCGCCCAGAAGACGCCCCGCGCCCCGCGGGTCCATATGAGCACCCACGCGGTCAACCAGTTCGAGGCCCACGCCCAGCGCGCGGCCGCCGAGCCGGACTGGGACATCAAGCCGTTCGAGGAGATCGCGAACCTTGGGCCGGCCGCGATGACCCGGGCCCTGTTCTACAACGTGCTCGACCTGCACCCCATCCAGACCAGCGTGCCGGACATCCAGGAGGCACTGCCCCCAGCGGCCGCTGGGCGGCAAACCGGCGGTGGCGCCGTGGACGGGCCAGCCGATGAACTGAGCATGCTGATCAGATGGGCCAAGAAGTGCCCGCACTCCTGGGAGCCGGCCGACGTCACCCACGCCCTCGACGCACTCTGTGTATCCGCTCCGGGACTTGAAGCAGAGGTCGAGCAGCGAGTCGTTCACCGCGCCGCCCGACGGCTGCGGCACTTCTACGAGCGTCTGGCGCCCGTCGTAGGTGACCGCGAGGCAGCTCTCGCCGTGCTGGCTGCCACCGACCTGCTCTTTCACCCCGTCTACTTCGATGGCGAAAACAGCAGTTCGGGCCAGTACCTCCTCAGCAGGTTCACCACGTCCCTACTGGGCCTTGAGGAAGAAGCGGACGACGGCGAGTAGGCCCGGGGCTGTCATGGCGACGCCCGGGCCCGTGGCGGTCAGTGCGAACCTGCTCGGCATCGGCACCCTGCTCCTGCCGGCGGTCACGGCCTACAGCATCCGTCGGGCTGACCCGCACCTGACCGCCGCGTACCACCCGTAGCCGCCCGCCGGATCGTCGCCTGCGGCGCCGTTGGCAGGGCGGTGGCGTCGCAGCTTCCGCGCCCCGAGCATCGCATCGCCCGTCGATCGCGGAGGAGGTAGTGCGGCAGAAGAAGGCGTTGCATACGGGAGTCGCTCATCAGGTGATTAGGGGCCCCTCTTGCCTTGCATACCCCCAGTGTGCACACTGGGGGTATGCAGGCTATTCCGGGGGTCGTGAACCCGCTGGGTGTCGACGTGTTCGACACTTCCGGCTACGCGCCACTTCATGAGGTGCGTAGCGAGGAGCACCGTGACGCGCTCGCTGCGGACATGCGACAACGAGGTTGGCAGGGCCCGCCGGTGGTGGTTCTGCCCGACTACACCGTTTCACTGACCGGCGTTCACAGGCGTTCCGCTGCCGAGCAGGCGGACTTGGAGGAGGTTCCCGGAGTTTCTCTGGAGGATCTCTTTGAAGCCTGCGAGTTGGACATGTGGGAGCTGGTGAACAGCGACGAGGAGTACATCATGGCCGCCTCGTTCAACAACTTCGTCCGCCTGATCAACGATCACCTGCCCGAAGAAGTCATCGAGGCCTATGGCCTCGACATGCACTGACCAGCCTTCACTGAGGAGATGTTGATGAGCGCTGATCCCACCACCATCGGCTACGAACCTGAGCCGACGGACGTCGCCGCAGAGGTGGCGGCGATCCTGGAAGAGGTCACGGACCCCACCGAACTGTACGCACGTGCCACCGCCGCGCAGGTGCACCACCAGGCCGTTGTCGAAGCCCTTGCCCTCGTCCGGAGCCGGTGCCTGGCCGAGCTCAACACCCCCGACGCCGACGGAGCAAAGTCCAGCTTCGACCAGATCGCCACCGCCACCGGTCTGACCCGCGGCGGCGCACAGAAACTCGTCCAGCGCGGCCGGCCGCTGCTGGACTACCAGTTCCCCACACCGCTGACTCCAGATGACGTCCAACGCTTCCTCGAGTACGGGCTCGCACTGCGTGACGCGAGGACGGCGCAGTAACGCCAGCCTTCCTCAGACCGGTGCAGCCAGCGAAACGAGCAACCGGAGCAGTGCGCCAGCGGGCCGGCCACGTCAATGCCGGCGCCGGGCGCAAGCGCTCCGACGATGGGAGGGAACCGGGTGAAGGAGCATCGCCTCTACCAGAGGGAAGCCGTCGCGGCGGTGGCAGGCGGCCTCGCGGCCGGTGGTACGGGTCAGCTGCACGCGGCATGCGGGACCGGCAAGACGTTCATGTGTGAGCAGGCAGCGGCAGCTCTGCTGTCTCGCGGCGGGGTGGTAGCGATCTGTGTGCCCTCGCTGCTGCTGGTGGCTCAGACTCTCGACCACTGGCGCACTGCGCACGGTGAGCAGTTGGATGCCCTGGCGGTGTGTTCCGACGACACCGTTGCCGATGAGGTCGTGGACCTCGCCGCCGTCGCACGGGTGGTGAAGACGACCACGCAGCCGGAGGAGATCGCGACCTGGCTCGGCCAGTGCCGGGCCGAGGAACTGCGGTTGATCGTCTCCACCTACCTCTCGGCCCCGCGGCTTGCCGAAGCGGTCCGCACAGTCGGCCATCCTCTGGACTTTCTGATCCTCGATGAGGCACACCACCTCTCGGGGACTCCTCGCGAGGAGACCCGCCAACTCGTCGAGGACCGCGCGTTCCTGCCCAGCATCCGCCGTCTCTACACGACGGCCACCCCACGCTCGGGCGGCGGCAGAGCGGGGGCCCTGTCGATGGACGACACCGCGGTGTTCGGGCCGGTTCTGTACTCCTACCCCTTCGCCCAGGCCATCGCCGAGGGGTACCTGGAGGACTACCGGCTCATGGTGATCGGCGTCCGTGACTCCGAGTGCCGCACACTGCTGACGGACCGCCAAGCCGAGTATGTGCCCGGGCTCGGCCTGCCGTCCTTGCAGACGCTCGCCGCGCAGGTTGCCCTCGGCCGCGCCTTCGAGCACCACCACATGCGCCGAGTTCTGACCTTCCACCCGCGCATCGAAGCCTCCCGGGACTTCGCCCACACCCTGCCCGCAACGTTACGCCGCCACGCCCACCACGTCCCCTGCCCCTACACCGGGCACGTGGACGGCACGATGGACCATGCCCAGCGAGAACGGGTCCTCGACGGGCTGCGCACCCTGGACGGCAGTCCCTGGGCCGTGGTCTCCAACTCGCGCTGCCTGGGCGAAGGCGTCGACGTGCCGGCCGTGGACGGAGTGTTGTTCGCGCACCCCAAACGATCCGCGGTAGACGTAGTCCAAGCCGTTGGCCGTGCGCTGCGCAAACACCCCGATACCCCCGGCCACTCCACCGTCATCGTCCCGATCGTCCTGCCGGAGGAGGACGAGGAGATCGGCGACCTTGACGCCGGTGACTACGAGGTCTTGTGGCAGGTCGTACGGGCCCTGCGCGCCCACGACGAGGCCCTCGGCCTCGCACTGGACCACACACCAGCCGGCTACCAAGGCCAGCCCGCAGACCTGCCGGAGAAGATCACGGTCATCCTGCCCGACGGCACCACCGAGAAGGTGCTGGAGCAGATCAAGGTCATGATGGTGCGGCAGAGCCGCAACCCCTGGTGGGAGGGGTACGCCCACGCCCGGGCCTTCCACGCCGCCCACGGGCATCTGAAGATCCCGATGAACTACGTCAACGAGCACGGCTACCGGTTGTGGCGCTGGTACCAGGACTGCCTCAAACACCGTCGCCGCGGCTGGATGGGCTCCGACCGCATCGCCGCCCTCGACGACCTGCAAATCATCTGGGACCCGCACGCCGCCTCCTGGGCACACCACCTCGAACAGGCCCGCCACTTCCACGCCTGCCACGGACACCTGCTTATCCCCCAAGACCACCAGACCAACGACGGCATCAAGCTGGGACGGTGGCTCAACCGGCAGCGCACCGCCTACAAACGAAACACCCTCCACCCCGACCGCCAGGCCGCTCTCGAAGAGCTCGGCATCGTCTGGGACACCCGGGCCGACAACTGGCAGCGCACCCTCGCCGCCGCGCGTGCCTACCGCGACCACCACGGCCACCTTGACGTCCCCTACGAATACGTCGCCGACAATGGCGTTGCTCTGGGCAAAGCCCTCTCGAACGCCCGCACCCAGCTCCACCGCGGCACCCTGACCGCCGACCGCGTCGAGACGCTCACCAGCCTCGGCATGCTCTGGCAGCCCCAACGCAGCCGAGCCCGGGACGCCTTCGACGCCTTCCACGCGGCCTGCCGCCGTCACCTTGACACCGGCGGACAGGAGTTGCTGGCCCTGCCGAATGACTACCGCATGCCCGACGGCTACCCGCTCGGTGCACGCATCGCCTACTACCGCAACCGCAAGACCGCCCTGCCCCCAGACCAAGAACAACAGTTCCATGCCCTGGGCCTGGCGGCCCTGAAGCCTGATGCCGCATGGGAACGCAACCTTGCGGCCCTCACCGCCTTCGCGCAGCGCGAGGGCCACCTGAAAGTGCCCAACGGCCACCACGAAAACGGAGTGAACCTGGCCTCGTTGCTGTCCAGGCTCCGTACCGCCCGCACCCGCGGCACCCTGCCCACCGACCGCGCGCAGACGCTGGAGGACCTCGGCATCGACTGGAATCCGTCCACCACCATCTGGGCCGACTTCCTTGCCGCCTGCCGCACCTACATCGCCGGCAACGGCCCCATGCCGACCACGTTGCCCAACGGCTTCACCACCCCTGACGGATACGCCCTGGCACAGCGTCTGGACTACTACCGGCAGCGAGCAGGCAGCGGCCAGCTCACCCCCGAACAGGTCCAGCAAATGCTCGACCTGGGGATCCGCCCCAGCATCCCTCGACGCCGCACCCCCGCCAGCAACAGCCGTTCCACAGCGCGCCAGTGACCCGCGCACAGCCGCGGCCGTGCTCTCACTCAGCGCTATCGCGTGCAGCACCACGGTGCACACTAAAGACACCATCTACGCGGCCCGGCGCCCGCAGGGGTATGCACGGCGATATCCGCAGACGTGCAAGACGTTCACTCGCATCAGCGCCGCCCGTCGGAGGGCTCAGCCCTCATACAAAGGCAAAGGCCGAGCCCACTTGCTCCTTCTCGTGAGCGCGAGAAGGTGGGCCCGGCCACGTCCCTGTCAGCACATTGATGCGAGACGAGGTCCCATCGTACCTAGGTGTGGTGTCGTAGGAGGTTGGTTGCACGAAGTCCTCGAAGGTGAGCTGCTGGGGGAGGGCGTTGAACGGTTCCGGCGGCTGGTCGAGGCTGACGAGGTAGTCACTGTCGGCGGTCCGGCTGATCGGCCGCTTCCCGCCAAGGCGGCGTATGGCCGCTCGTGGTTGTAGTAGTTGAGGAAGTCGGCGAGTGCGGCGGCGTACGTGCTCGGAGGTGTAGTCGCGGACGTGGGCCGGCCGCTTCAGCGACACCTCCAGCGACTGGAGTGACCAGCATGACAACAGGCAGTGAGCGGTTCCGCATGTGTCACCGATCCGGCAGCGCCCTCTATCCCATCGGCTCCACGCTCCAGCAGATGCTCGGACGTGGCCGGCGACCAGGCCGCTCGCGGAACTGCTGGCAGCGTTGGCCCCGTTCGTCGCCGCCCTCGCCCCTGGGCTTTCCCCGGCGCTCTACAAGGCGCTGTACCGCCTGCATGTCGCGCACTCGCGTGGCCACGAGCAGGAGGAGCCCCTTGCCAGGCTCGCCTCCATGAACCCCGAGCGGGTAAAGAACCCGGACACGGACGGCGGCCGTCGGCTCCGGACCGCCCTCCGCGGCATCCGCCCAGGGGAGCAGGCAGCGGCCAGCTCACCCCCGAACAAGTCCAGCAAATGCTCGACCTGGGGATCCACCCCAGCATCCCTCGACGCCGCACCCCCGCCAGCAACAGCCGTTCCACAGCGCGCCAGTGACCCGCGCACAGCCGCGGCCGTGCTCTCACTCAGCGCTATCGCGTGCAGCACCACGGCGTACACCCTGGCCACACTGGTCCAGTGACACGGACACGACCACACCCGAAGCTGCCCACCCTTACGCAGTTCTTGCTCGCACCGCGCATGATGCGCCGCATCGCCCTCTTCCAAATCGATAACGGCCTGGACTTCCAGGAAGCCCGCCACTGGGAGCTCGCCCAGTTCCTCTACCGCTGGCACCTTGAGCGCCTGTACGGGGCCGACTGGAAGCGCGCAGCGCCGTCGGCCGAGGTCGCCCTCGCCACCAGGACGTCGTTTCATCCTCGCAATGTGCCTGAAGGCCCCGCCCGCGACATCGTCCGCAGTGTGCTCTCGATGGGAGGCTACGAAATGCCGCCGCCATACCGTCCTGACCGCCAGGACTGACTGCTCAAGCGGGCGCGCCAGCGCTTCCGCCGAACCCCGCTGCGGAAGCGAGCCCACAGCATTCCAGGCCGGGGTCGAATGGGTCCTGCTGCGCATCGAGAACACCGCAGCCGGTCTGGCCGAAGGGCGACCACATCCGAATTTCAGGCCCTAGGCTGATCTCCTACCCAGTCCCTTGGTCGCCTGGAGGAGCGCGTGCACGACACCGGCACCAAACCCCTCGAATCCCGGGAGACCTTCGACGACTGGTCCCTGCTGGTCGTCTGTCCACGTGTCACGGTAGCGCCACGATGACGCCGCCGCGCACACCTTCCGTCCAGCACGGCACACTCACTTTGGGGCGCCAACTCGGTCACGGCGGCCAGGGCGCGGTGTACGAGGTGCCCAACAAGAAGATCAACGCGGCCGACGGCGGCGGCTGGGACGTGGTCTACAAGGAGTACAGCGCCGCCGTCCTGCCGGACCTCGACGCCGCCGCGCTCGCGTCACACGTCGGCCTGCTCGGCGAGCTGAGCGCCGACGAGGGCCGGTGGCTGTGCGACAAGACCGCCTGGCCCGCGGCCGTGGTCGAACGGGGCGGCCACGCCTGCGGGTTCCTCATGCGCGCCGTACCCGACCGCTTCCGCTTCACCTTGTGGAGCCTGACCGAGAGGACCGCCGGCACACAGCGCCTCGCGAACCTGGAGTACCTGCTCAACGACGACTCCTACGTCGCCGGCATCGGCCTGGCCATCAGCGAACGCGACCGGCTCCTGATCCTGGCCGACCTAGCGGCCACGCTCGCCCGGCTCCACCGTATCGGCATCACGGTCGGCGACCTCTCCCCGAAGAACCTGCTGTTCACCATCGACCCGAAGCCCGAGTGCTTCCTCATCGACGGCGGCGCGATGCGCCTTCGGGGCACCAGCGTGCTTCCTCAGGCCGAGACGCCCGACTGGCAGATACCCACGGGCGAGGAGAAGGCGACCCGTGCCAGCGACGTCTACAAGCTAGCCCTGCTCGCCGTCCGGCTCGTTGCCCGCGATCAGATCGCCACCGACCCCGCTGCCCTGGCCGTTCTCAGTCCAGCACTCGGCGACCTGGCCCGCACCAGCCTCAACCCCGACCCGACCCGCAGGCCAACACCGTCCGCCTGGGCCGAACAACTCACCACGACCGCCGCGGACGCGGTAGGCACCTCAGGTCTGGCGCCGGCTCACCGGGTACGGGCTTCGGGCGCCCCGGCGAAATCGGCCCCCTCAGCGACGCGCATGGGTTCGACCAACGCAGTCCCCGCAGCCAGTTGGGGGCTCATCTTGGTGGTCCTCGCGGTGGCACTGGCCTCAGTGCGGGCGCACGTCAGCGCGGCCGACGTCTCGGACTTCTTCGTGGCCCTGCTGCCCTGGACACTCTTCGCCCTCGGGCTCTGGGTCCTCGCTGTACACGTGCGCGCGGCCCTCGCGCGGCGGCACGCCCGCGAGCGGGTGCCCGTTTGGCGGTGGTGCGTCCGGTCGCTCGCGCCGCCCGCGCCGTGGACCGGCGAAGAGCGGGACCGGCGCCGCGCTGCCGCCGAAAGGGCCTTAGACGAGGCGCTGTTGATGGTCGACCTGCGGGTGGCGGCCGAGTCGCCGAGCAAGGGTGGGGGCAGGGGGGCGACTGATGTCTGACCAGGAGACGCCGCCCACAGGGACGCCCGCCTGGATGGTGCCGTCCTTCCCTGCAGCTGACGAGGCGCGGAAGTGGCAGAAGATCGACCCGGACCACCTCGCGTGGCGGCGGGACCTCGTCGAGCGCCAACTGCGCCGGGAGCGTTTCGACCAGTGGGTGGGGTATGGGTTCCGGCTGCTTGCGCACGTGATCGTGGTGGGGTTCGGCGTGGCCTTCGTCTGGCTGGGGTTCTACGCTGTGGACCACAAGGCGTCGATGCAGGTCGTGCCCATGATCGGCGGCGGGATCGCCGGGCTTGCGGGCGCCGTGCTCGCGGTGCGGAACCGGAAGGAGTGACGGCATGGCCAGCAGCGTCGCCAGGCGCTGCGAGTCACCGTGCGGCTTGAGCAGCGATGCCTTGCCGTCAATCCCGTACCGCGACAACTCCGCCAGCCGTCGCGGCGGTATCGCGGACACGTCCACCTCCGCCATCCCGAAGAGGGCGATCTCCTCCGCCCTCTCCAGCGCCCACTTCATCTGGGGCCCGGAGATCCGCACCGGACCCCGGCGCAGCCTGTCCAACTCCGACACCCGGGCACCGGGGCACCGTCAGCAGGGAGTCGAGCACCGCCCGCTGACCGGTACTCAGCAGACCGTAGAGGGTGTCCCACAGCCGCTGGTTCGCCGCCTCCCGCACGGCGTCCAGCCGGGCCAGCGTCGTCACCCCGGGCAGCAGCACCCGCCGCTCCACCGCACCGCCCCGGCTGCCTCGTAGTCCAGCGCCGGGCAGGCCGACTGTGTCCTTTTGCAGCCGGGCGCTACCCGGCAGAATGGCTCTCCGCACAGACGATCAAGGGGGAAATCATGGAGCTAGAGCCCACCGAACTGTCCGAGGCGATCAGAGCGGTACGCGGGGGACTGGCGGCCGCGCAGCGTGACGGGGACGGATCCCCAGTCCGGTTCACGGTCAAGGAGATCGTGCTGGATCTGGGCATCGAGCTTCGGCACACCGCGTCGGTCGGCGGCGGGGTGAAGGCGTTCGTGGTCGCCGCTGACGCGAAGGGCGAGCGGGCGAAGACGGCCACGCACCGCATGACGGTCACCCTGGCTGTGGCGCCGGATGACGAGGGCAGCGATCTGCTGATCGGTGACTTGGGTGGGGGCCGCGGCGGGCCGGTGGACGGCCTGCGGTAAAGGGGGCGCGCGATGGCGGGGGGAGCGGTTCTGCGGGCCGTCGAAGTCAGCAACCAGCACAAGGGCTCGTACGGAACCGGCGTCCTGATCGCGCCCGGCCTAGTGCTCACCGCCCATCACGTGGCCCTGCCGGGGCGAGACAGCGTCGTCGCTGTCCGGGACACGTCGAGCGTCGGCTTCACCGAGGCGGCGGTGGTGTGGGAGAACGCCGAACTGGACGCGGTGCTGCTGCAGGCCGACCGCACCTGCGTCGGAGCCGGCATGGGCGTCGTGCGCTGGGGCGAACTGGTCTGTGACTACCCGGGCCGCCGACCCGTGTGCTCGATGACGGGCTTCCCCAACGCGATGCGCCGCCGGGTCTCCGCGCGTTCCGAGCAGTGCCTCGACGACCTGAAGACGGCGGAGGGGACCATCGCCCCGCACACCGGATCCCGCTCGAAGCTGTACGCACTCGAAGTCGACGGCGCCGTGCCGACCGACGTGAAGAACTGGCAGGGGCTGTCCGGGGCTGGGGTCTTCTGCAACGGCGTACTGATCGGACTCGCCCGCCTGGTCGACCGCCGGTGGGACCGCATCCTCATGGCGCTGCCGCTCTCACACCTGCTGGCCGCCGACGGCTTCACCCACACCGTCGCTGCACACACCGCCATGCCCCCGCGCCTCCAGCCCGCCGACCTACGGCCGCTGATGGACAACGCACCCGACCCGACGCTGTCCTCCACCTACCTGCTCGATCCGCGCTCCCAGGTCACCGACCTCACCGGTGTGAGCGAACTCGTCCAACGCATCGAGCAGTGGTGCAAGGTCACCGACCGCATCGACGTCGCCGCCGTGACCGGCCTGGGCGGAACCGGCAAATCCCGCCTCGTCACCGAGGTCCTGCACCGCCTCACCACAGATCCTGGCAACCAGCGGCCGTGGAGCGGGGGCTTCCTCGCCGACCACCCCAGCCACACCGACTACCAGGTCCTTGCCGCCGCCAGCTACCCGCTGCTCCTGGCGGTCGACCTCGCGGAAACTCGCCGATCCCAGATCCGCAGCCTCATGGCGGCCCTGGCCGACTCACACGACGGCGCCGCAGTCCGTGTCCTGCTCCTGGCCCGCGGCCACGACACCTGGTGGCCGAAGCTGCGCCGCCAGCTGCGAACCCTCCACGTCGGCCCGGTCAGCGAAGTCTTCGCCCTCTCGTCCGACGACGCGCTGAACGGCCACAACCCGGAGGACATTTACGTAGAGGCGAAAGCGGCCTTCGCCCGCCGCATACGCCTGCTCCAGCAGGCCGGGCACGGCGACGACACCTGGCCGGACAGCGTCGTCGCCGACGCACCGCGTCTCTACGGCGCCGGCATCGAGCGCGCCGCGCGGCAGCCGGTGATCTACCACCACATTGCCGCCCTCGCCGATGTGCTCGCCCACGCCAACCCCGAGTTCGCCCTGAAGGATCACCCCATGGAGGTCCTGCTCGCCAACGAAGTGGAGTACGTACGGCGCATCGCCGAAGCCCGCCTGCCCGAAGGCACCGTCGACGACAAGCTGCTCCGCACCCTGGTCACCGCGCAGTTCCTCGCCGGTGCGCGGACCACGCAGGACGGCCGGGCCGCTGTCCGGGCCGGCTTCGACATCCACCACCGCGGCTACGGGATCACCGCCCCTCCCGACGCACGCCAACTGGCCGCGCTCGACGACGTCCTGACCGCCGCCTACCCGGCCACCGACGGAGCCCACTGGGGCGCTGTCGGCGAACCCCTGGCCGCCGCCTGGCTTGCCGAGGTCGAGACCGACAGCGGTGAGGAGTTCATCGAAACCTTCCTACAGCACGACTCCCTCGGCACCGAGCAGCGCCACCAGACCCTCAGCATCGTCGCCCGCACCGCCCAGGACCAGCCCGGCCTCGCCGCCGGCGCCCATCGGGCCGTCGCTGCCGACCCGGAACAGCTGCTGCCGCTCGCGGCCCAGACCGTCACCGCTGAACTCGGCACCGACCACGCCCGCCAGTGGCTCGCCGGCCTCGAACACGCCGTCGCCGACCGCGCCGCGGCCCCAGACGCCGACCCCGACACCTACCAGTGGGCCAGCAGCCTCATCAGCGAAGCCCAGGAACGGACCACCGCCGACCGATACGACCTGGAAGAGCTGATCGGCGCGCCCCTCACCCAGGAAACCGACGCTCCAAACCAGCCAGCCCCGGATGTCCCCTCCAACGACTCGCCCTTTGTCCTGGTGAAACCACAGGTGAACCGGCTCACCCGCCTTGTCGTCACCTTCCTCGGCGTCTGCCACCTGGTCCTGGTTGCGGCCGTCCCCTCTGCCGTCGCTCTCACCACACCCGCCTCTGGCAACGACGGATGGCTTCTGTGGCTCTTCGTCCCTATCAACATGGGCCTGCACCTGACCATCGCGAGCGCCTTCGGAACTCGCCATCTCGGCGCGCTCGCGTTCTCCTGGATCGCGCCGCTCTTCACCATCGGACTGACGACCTTGAACGGACTCGCACTCGACCGGCGCTGGCCTGCGGACTGGCCCCCGCCCTGGCTCCTGTGGCCGCCCCTCTTCGCCTTCGGCCTCACAGCTCTGACCTTCGCCTGGCGCTTCTGGTTCGGTCAGCTCCAGGACACCCGACGGTCAGCCACCTCCCAGGACCTGCCGGGGTAACGACTTTGTCGTCCAGCGCCGTACCGCCGTGGCAGAGTCAGCGAGCGAACGCCTCGGTCAGGCTGATGCGGTAGCCGTTCTCTTCCATCAGCACGACGATGACGCCGAACGGGTCGGGATGGTCCAGTTCGATCGGGGCGAAGGAGAAGTTCACCGCGGCCTGGATGGGCGGCACCAGTTCGCCGCCGGGCTGTGGCACGGGGCCGGCCTCCAGCCGGGGGCGACCGATGACCAGCCCTCGGGACTGCGGGACAGGAGCTGCTCGCCGTAGGGGATCACCACACAAAGGCAGCGTGACGCATGACACATGACGCGATGTCATGCAACGGGCCAGTCGTAACCGTGTACGCAGCGAGGGGGCCCACATACGGGCCCCGGGGACGTAACCCGCTGAGACCGTTCCGGCCACCGAACCGTAACAGTTCGACGGCCGAGGGACGTCGATCACACCCCAGGAGGAAAGTTGATCAGGAAATTAGGGACCGCCGCAGCACTGGCAGGTGCGCTAGTTGTTCTGTCCGGGGAGGTTGTGGACAGTGAGCCAGGTCTCGGCCGTGGGATCTTGAACGGGTGAGGGCCTTCCGGGTTCGGTGTGGATTGCGACA
>NZ_JBIVOW010000028.1:0-88190 GCF_044754325.1 Streptomyces sp. NPDC093097 | reverse complement strand
CCCGGGACACCAGGAGGAACGATCCGCAGCGACCCGTCCAACACATACGCCCGGGCATTCCAGATCGGCCGCCCGATCGGCACCGGACCCGAACCGCCATCCGAACCACCATCCGAACCAACCGAACCATCCGATGCCACCGCGTGCACGACGGCATCGATCGTCGCCTCCGTCGGCCCGTAGAGGTTGTGCACCTCCACCGACCAGGCATCAGCCACCCGAGCCGCCAACTCCCCCATCAGCGGCTCACCGCCGCACAACACAGCCCGCAGACACCCAGGAACCGCCCCAGTGCCACCGCCCAACACCAACGACAGGTGCGAGGGCACAAACTGTGCAACCGTCGCCCCGAAGTCCTGTATCCAGCCGATGAGGGCATCGGGATCCTGGTTGGCGTCGGTCGGCATCACGCACACCGACGCACCGTGGAGCAGCGGCAGCCAGATCTCCCACACGGAGGCGTCGAAGCTCGGCGATGTCCGGGCCAGCACCCGGTCCTCGGGCGTCAGTGCGAGGTGGTCGGCCATCCACGCCATGTGATGCGTCACCGACGCATGAGTCACCACCACCCCCTTCGGACGCCCCGTAGAACCCGAGGTGTAGATGACATACGCCGCACCCGCAGCAGACACCACACCACCCGGAACGGAAGTACGGCCGACAGACCACGACGCCGAATCGTCCATCACCACCAACGGCACATCCGTCGACGGCAGTTGCTCCCGAACGGCCCGACCCGTGACCAGCAACTTGGGACGAGCATCCTCCAACAGATACGTGATACGAGCAGCCGGATAAGCCGGGTCCACCGGCAGATACGCCGCCCCCGCCTTCAACACCGCCAACATCGCCACAACCATCTCCGCAGTCCCCGGCAACGCCAACGCCACCAGATCCTCCGAACCGACCCCACACCCCACCAAGTGATGCGCCAGATCGTTGGCCTCCACCTCCAACTCGGCATACGTCAACACACGCCGACCATCACGCACCGCCACCACACCCGGCGTCCGCCCCACCTGCGCACTGAAGAGCCCCGGTACCGTCGATGCCGGCACCCGGCGGATGCTGCCCTGCCCCTGTTCGCACATGCCGGCGCGTTCGTGTGCGTCCAACAGCTCGATGTCGTCCACCCGTTGGTCGGCATCGGCGATCACTACTGCCAGCAGCCGCGACAGCCGGTCGGTCAGCGCCCGGGCCGTACCGGCCTCGAACAGCTCGGTGGAGTACTCCAGGTACCCGTCCACCCCCGCGGGCCGACCGGCCTCGTCATGGGCTTCGGTGAGTGAGAAGGTCAGGTCGAACTTGCTGACACCCGTGTGAACGGGCTGGCCTGTCACCGTGATGCCCGGCAGACCAAGCTCGGCCGCGGCCTGGTTCTGCAGCACCAGCATGACCTGGAAGAGCGGATGATGGCTCTGCGACCGTGCCGGATTCAGTGCCTCCACAACGCGGTCGAACGGCACGTCCCCATGGGCGTAGGCGGCGAGATCGAACTCCCGCACCCGCTGGAGCAGTTCACGGAAGGTGGGCTCGCCCGACACATCGGTGCGCAGCACAAGGGTGTTGACGAAGAACCCGACCAGGTCGTCCAGGGCCTCATCGGTCCGGCCGGCCACCGCCGTGCCGAGCGGGACGTCGTCACCGGCGCCGTGCCGGGACAGCAGGAACGACACCGCCGCCTGCACCACCATGAACAGGGTGCAGCCCGAGGCGCGCGCCAACTCGACGAGTGCCTGGTGCTCGTCCGCCGTGAGGAGGAAGGGCACGGCGTCGCCGCGGTGCTGCGATACCGCAGGCCGGGGGCGGTCCAGTGGAAGTGCCAGCGTTTCGGGTGCGCCGGTCAGCGCACGGCGCCAGAAGTCCAGTTGGCGTGTCGTCAGGCTCTCGGGGTCGGACTCCTCGCCCAGCAAGCGCCGCTGCCACAGCGTGTAGTCGGCGTACTGCACAGGCAACGGCGACCACGCGGGAGCCCCGCCCTCGGCACGCGCCCGATAGGCAGCGCCCAGGTCCCGGGCCAGCGGTGCCAACGACCAGCCGTCCGCCGCGATGTGATGCACCACCAGCACCAATACATGCGTCTCGGCGCCCAGCCGCAGCAACCGCACCCGTATCGCAGGGTCTTGCGATACGTCGAAGGGTTCGGTCGCCGCGGACCGGATCGCTTCGTCGGCCCATTGCCCGGCCGTGGCCGGATCTCCGTCGCCCGGCGCGTCCTCGCAGCGCAGCGACACCAGGCCGGCTGCTTCCGCCGTGTCGCAGACATGTTGGCGCGGTGCTCCGCCTTCCTCGACGAAGACGGTGCGCAGGGTCTCGTGGCGTTCGACGACATCGGCGAGCGCGTCGCGCAGGGCGTCAAGGTCCAGGGGGCCGTCGAGCCGCAGTACCAGCGGGATGTTGTAGGTGGCGCCGGGCCCTTCGAGCCGGCCCAGGAACCACAGGCGTTGCTGGGCGAAGGACAGCGGGAGGTCGTGCGGACGCTCCTCGCGTACGAGGGCGGCCCGTGCCCGGTCGACCGTCTCCAGCGCGGTGGCGAGTTCGCTGACGGTCGGGTGCTGGAAGAGCGTGCGCATGTCCAGTTCGGCGTCGAGTGCCGAGCGCGCGCGGCTGACCAGGCGCGTCGCCAGGAGCGAATGCCCGCCGAGGGCGAAGAAGTCGTCGTGTACGCCGATGCCGTCGGTGCCGAGGACGTCGGCGAACAAGGCGAGCAGCAGTTCCTCACGGACGGTGCGCGGGCCGCGCCCGGCGGCGGTGCGTTCCGGCACGCGGGGTTCGGGCAGGGCGCGGCGGTCGACCTTCCCGTTCGGCGTCAGCGGGAGTGCCGCGAGTGCCACGAAGAGGGACGGGACCATGTAGGGGGGAAGTACGCGGGCCAGTGACGCGGACAGTTCGCTCTCGTCCATGGTGGAGCCGTCCACCGGGACCACATAGCCCACCAGTTGCCGGTCGCCGGGCAGGTCCTCGCGTACGACGACACAGGCGGCGGCCACTGAGGGCAGTCCGGCGAGGACGCTTTCGATTTCGCCGGGTTCGATGCGGTGGCCGCGGAGTTTGACCTGGTCGTCGTCGCGGGAGAGGTAGACGAGCCGGCCGTCGGCGTCCCATCGCACGAGGTCGCCGGTGCGGTACATGCGCCCGCCCGACGGATCGAAGGGGTCGGCGACGAAGCGGGTCGCGGTCAGCCCCGGACGGCCTGTGTAGCCGCGTGCGACGCCCTGGCCTGCCACGTACAACTCGCCCGCGACCCCGGGAGGTACGAGCCCCAGGGCGGAGTCGAGGACGTAGGCGCGCATGCCGTCCAGGGGGTGGCCGATGGGCGGCGGTCCCGTGGGGGTTTCGGCGGCGACGTGGTGGCGGGTGGCGAAGGTGGTGGTCTCCGTCGGCCCGTAGACGTGGTGCACGCGGGTGGCCGGCAGTTCGCGGGCGAGATGCTGCATGGCGCCGGGCGCGGCGCGTTCGCCGCCGGTGCAGACCGCGCGCACCCCGGTGAGGGCTTGCGGGTCGACTTCGGCGATGACGTTGAACAGGGCGGTGGTCAGGAACAGAGCGGTGACGTGCTCCGCGGTGACGACATCACGCAGGACATGGGGCTCAAGGGCACCCTCCGGAGCAACGACCACCCGCCCACCGTTGAGAAGCGGCACCCAGATCTCGAAGGTCGAGGCATCGAAGACATAGGCAGAATGCAGAAGCACCGCATCGGCGACACCGCCCGCCCAGGCACTGTCGGCGGCCAACGCCGCCACATCCGCATGCGAGACCCCAACACCCTTGGGTATCCCCGTCGAACCAGACGTGAACATCACATACGCCAGCCGCTCACCACCCACCCCCACAGGCAGCGCAGCAGCCCCCGCCGGCGCACCATCGACCACCCGCCCCACGGCATCGACCACCACGACCGGCAGGGACGCGCGCACTTCCTCGACCCACGCCTGGTCGGCCAGCTCCTCGCCGACGATCAGCACCCGGACACCACTGACATCCGCAACCTGACGCAGCCGCTCCACGGGCCAACGAACGTCCAACGGCACATACGCACCGCCCGCCCGCACCGCCGCCAACGACGCCGTCACCACAGCGACGCAGCGCCCCAGCAGCACACCCACGCCACCCTCGGCCGCTACACCACACCCCACCAAACACGAAGCCAGAGCCCCCGAAAGCTCCTCCAACTCCCCATACGACAGCTCCACTTCCCCACCCGACACCGCCACCGCACCCCGGTCCGCAGCCACCCGCGCCGCGAACAACCCAGGCAGCGTTGCCCGCCAGGCCGGCTCGCCGTCTCGTCGTTCGGGGTGGGCGCCGCGACCTGCCGCAAGCACCTGCCCGGCAGTCTGCTCGTCGAGCAGTGCGAGGCGGGAGAGGGGAGAGTTCACGTCGGCCCGGGAGAGTTCGGCGACCAGCGTGGTGATGCCCTGCTGGTGCGGCCTGACGTCCTCGGGACGGTAGAGGTCCGGGTTCACGTCGAAGCCGATCAGCGGCCCCTTCCCCTCCGACCGCTCGGAGATGAAGAGGGAGATGTCGTCGACCGGCCCGGTGGACAGCAGCCTGGAGACGCCGGTGCTTCCGGCGAAGTCGAGGTCGTACTCATAGGGCATGACGTTCACTACCACGTCGCACAGCCGCGCCGTGTCACCGGTGATCCTGAGGTCGCGTACGAGCTGTTCCCTGGAGTAGCGACGGTGCCGCAGCGCCAGCCGCATCTCGGCGGCGACGGCCCGTACCAGTGCCTCGACGGTCATGCCCGGGGTGATCTGTACGCGCAGCGGGAGGATGTTCGCCGTCATGCCCGGGGTCGTGCGCAGGCGGCCGGGGCGGCCGTTCGAGGCGAGTCCGATCGTCACGTCGCCGGTGCCGGTGACGCGGCTGAGGTATGCGGCGACCGCGCTCACGAAGACGGCGGACCAGGTGGTTCTGGTCGCGGTGGCCAGTCCGCGCAGGCCGTCCATCACCTGCGGGTCGAGAGTCTCGCCCTGGTGCAGGTGGTTGCCGCGCACCGCATGCTGTTCGCCGCCTTCTCCCGGTTGCGAAGGGCCGTTCCGCGGCGTGGGGGTGTCGTCGCCCGCTCGGTGCGCGGCGGCGAGAAGCGCGTTTCCGGTGTCGCGGCCGGTCCTGGCGATATCAGCGAATTTCTCGGTCCAATACGCCTGGTCCCGTTCGAAATCCGGCGAATGCCGATACGTCGTCTCGTCGTCTACGAGGGCACTGAGCGGAGCGAATAACTCCGGGGCTGCTTCGCCGTGCACCGCGGCGGTATATGTCTCGGCCGCCTTGCGTGCGAGAACGGAGGCTCCGAGGCCGTCCATCACCATGTGGTGATAGCGGATGTACCAATAGTAGCGATCGGGGCTCAGTTTGAGCAGAACGAAGGCGTGGTGCGGCGGGGCCAGCGTGCCGGTGGTGGCCATGTCGGTGGCCATGAAGCGCTCCGCGGCGCCGGCCGGGTCCGCCTCGGTGGAGACGTCGACGAGGCGTGGACGTCCCGGTGACGTGCGCAGCACGCGCTGGCGGATGCCGTCCTCCTGCTCCAGGAACTCGGTATTGAGGCTTTCGCAGTCACTGCTGACTTTTTCGAGCGATGCCAGGAACAGGGCCTCGTCCAATGGGCCCTGGATTTCTATGCATTCACCGATGTTGTACTTCGGGCTCAGCGGATCCAATTGCTGCCCGTACCACACCCCCTGCTGCGACATCGTCAGCGGGAGGAGGCGAGCGTGGTTTTTCTGCATAGTGCTTCCGCCCTTTCAGGGGGTGTGTTTCGGCCACCACTTCAGGGCTCGTGAAGGCATCCGAGATCACCGGAGTCAGACGACACCCTGAAGGTGGGGCAACGGCCCGAAGAATTACCGTCGTTCGCCGTGCCTGCCATCCCCGGAAATCCCTTTCGGGCATGGCGAACAGGCGTTACCGGCGAGAACCGAAACAGAAGAATTGATGTACATGCGCATCACCGCCCGGCATGGGCGATGGCGGTTCGAACGGCCGGCGACCACGCGGCGCCATCGGCGGGCGCGCCCTCAACCGGGCGCGCCTCCGCCTTACTTGCCCTGGTCACGGCCGCAGGCTAGGAGCCCTGATCCCCCATGGCCGCGGCCAGACTGGCCGGTCGCATGTCGGTCCAGGTGGACTCGATGAATTCCAGGCACTCCTGGCGCGACCCCTCGGTCCGCGCGACCTGCCATCCGCCCGGCACCTCCGTGGTGGCGGGCCAGAGCGAGTACTGACGCTCCTCATTGACCAGAACGACGAATCGGGCCGACTCATCGTCAAAAACGTTGGCCATAGCTTCCCCCTGCTCCTTCCCTCCTGCTGACAAACCGGGAGGTGATCGGGATCGCACCGCATCCCGCCCCCACTTACGCGCTACGGCTTTGACCGATATTCCGTACGGAAATCGGGCGAGCGTCAGTACGGTACACCACAAAACCTTCACACCTGACCAGTCCGGTGAACCGATCCGCCTATGTGATCACACGCCACGGTGGGAGCAACGGCGCGCACCTCGTAAGTCTCCGGCCGTTCCCACTTTCCCGTGGGCGTCACCGACCTGCCGATTCACGAGCAAGAAACACCAGGTCTTTGCCTTTGACACGCGCACGACGCCCTCCGGTTGGCGAAATGCAGCCGCCCCTTGGCTGATTCCGCACAGGCGGACAACACTCCCCCGTCGCGCTCGACACACTTTGCACCCCGGGGCGCATAGAAGCTCCACCACCGCTCAAACAAGCTTCCATACGCCCCCAATGCACCCTTGCGGAACCATAAAAGAGAGCGCTACGGCTACCGAGTCCTTGCGGTAGCACCGAGGCTCTTCGCCGCCTTCCGCCTCGATCCGTCCCTCCCGCGCCCGGTAGTCGGCCAGGACCACTGCGTCGGGCAACTCGCGCCGGCGGGTCTCGTCAGTTGGGACCGGCCGGACCACGCCTCCAGAACAGGGCGAGGAGCAACCGCACCCCCCGAGCTTCCCGATCGCCGGACATGGCATCGGCATCCGCGCGGCGACGCTCGTCTGTATGCAACTGCCGAGGCAGGCACCCAGGTAGCGGCGAGTAGGGCGGGAGCGAGCGACGCACAGAGCAGAGCCGACCGCCCGACTCCACCGGCCCGACTCCCCCGCTGAACGACGCGGCAAATACCTGACGGCAGGTGTCAAGTTATGGAGGGACGCTCCCCCAGCACCGCAACACGTGCCGTGCCTTTCCGCATGAACGGAGCCAACCCTGATGCACACCACCATGGACCCCCGGCCGCTGCTGGAGCGCGCGACCGGCCAGTTCGCCACCCTGATCGCGGCCGTCGAACCCGGACGGCTGGCGGACCCCACACCCTGCACGCAGTACGACGTCCGCGCCCTGATCGGCCACGTGCTGGGCAATACACTCGCCTACGCCCACATCGCCGAGGGCGGTTCGATCGCCGATGCCCCAGGAGACGTCCGGGACGTCCCGGACGATGACTGGGCGGCGGCGTACAAGGCATCCGCACAGCGACTGGTCGCGGCGGGGCGTGCCCTGTCCGACGGTGCACTCGACCGCACGGTGGACCTGGGCTTCGCACAGATGCCGATGCGCGCCGCGCTGGGCGCGATCGTCATGGAGATCGCCACGCATACCTGGGATCTGCGGGAGGCCTTGCAGGTGTCCCCTGAACTCGACCCCGAACTGGCCGAGTTCTCGCTGGCGTACGCGCGCGCGACCCTGCCGCCGACGCGGCGCGGCGCGCCGGCGCCCTTCGAGCCGGTGCGGCCCGCTCCCGAGGGGACGGACGCCTATGGAAAGCTGGCTGCCTGGCTGGGACGGGAGGTGCACAGTGGCACTCCTGAGGCTTGAGCCATGACCTTGAAAGCTCCCCACACCATGCGGTTCGCAGGCTGCGCCAGTCGGTCGGCGAGCAGGCAAGTCTGAGGAACGCCTCGTGGATGTCGTCGCGAACTCCCGGCGCATCACAAGTCCTGGCCGGCCGTGGTGCACGGCCGGCCAGAACTCGACCCCCCACCCTCCCCCACTCGGCACGGCTCTGCCGTGGCAGGCCGACCGGCGGAGAACGAACGGCGTCGCGCGGTGCGCTGCGTGGTACGGCTGGGGCCGCTGAGGGTCTGCCCGGCGGAACGCGATCTACTCTGGCCGTATGGAGATCGCCAAGCTGCCCGCCGAGGCGCGGGCCAGACGTGCCGCCGAGATACGGGAGTTCCTGCGGTCGCGGCGGGCCCGGGTGACCCCGGCCGATGCCGGGATGGCGGTCGGTGACGGGCACCGTCGCCGCACCCCTGGGCTGCGCCGCGAGGAGGTCGCGGTGCTCGCCGGGGTCGGGGTGTCCTGGTACACATGGCTGGAGCAGGGCCGGGAGATCAACGTGTCCGGGGAGGTGCTGGATGCGATCGCCCGGGTGTTGCGGATGGACGGTGTGGAACGCCGGCACCTCTACCTGCTGGCCGGGCTGAACCCGCCGCAGACACCCCCGGCCACCGGCCGCCGGGTCCCGGACGAGCTGCGTGATGTCATCGACTCCTGGCTGCCGCGCCCCGCCTACCTGATCGACCGGCACTGGAACCTGGTGGCGGTCAACCGCGCGGCCGAGCTGGTCTTCGGCTACCGCGAGCAGGACCACAACTGCCTGGTCACCTTCTTCACCGGCGCCCGCTATCGCTCCTCGCTGGTTCATTGGCAGGATGCCGCGCGGGCGATCGTCGGCCAGTTCCGGGCGGAGGCCGCCCGCTACCCGGAGGACGCCGAGTTCGGCCGACTCACCGCGGACATGTGCGCCGCCAGCCCGGAGTTCGCCGAGATCTGGGCCGAGCACGCTATCCGTGACGCGACGAACGGCACCAAGACCGTCGCCCACCCGGAGGCCGGCGAACTCACCTTCGTCTACACCACGTTGATCCTTCCCGACCTGCCCGGCCACCGCCTGTTGCTGCACACCCCGGCGACGGGCACGGACACGCAGGAGCGGCTGGTCAGCCTGTTGCAGGCCGCGGTCACCCCGCCCGGCTGACCACGCCATGGTGGCGGTGTCCGATCGGCTGCCGGCCGCGAAGGTGGTGGTGGCAGACCCAGGTTCATCCCGCACTGCTGAACCTCCGCTCGCCGGCGGAGGATCAGCGGCATGAAGCGATTCACGAACCGCACTGTTCTGATCACCGGTGGCACCTCCGGCATGGGCCTGGCCACCGCCCGCCGCCTGCTCGATGAAGGCGCCTACGTCGCCATCACCGGCCGGGACGACTCCCGGCTGGAGAAGGCGGCCGCCGAACTCGACGCCGGAGCACGCCTGCTGACCGTCCGCGCCGATGCCGCGAATCTCGCCGACCTGGACGCGTTGATGCGCCGCATCGAGACCTGGCGCGGCAGCCTGGACGCCGTCTTCGCCAACGCCGGCACCGGTGTCTTCAAGCCCAGCGCCGAGCTCACCGAGGCCGACTTCGACCACTCCACCGACGTCAACTTCAAGGGCGTGTTCTTCACCGTCCAAAAGGCGCTGCCGCTGCTGAAGGAAGGCAGCGCCGTCGTCCTCAACGCCTCCTGGACGCTGTACCGCGGCATGCCCATCGCCTCCGTCTACTCCGCCACCAAGGCCGCCGTCCACAACCTGGCCCGCACCCTCGGCTCCGACCTGGCACCACGCGGCATACGCGTCAACTCCGTGAGCCCCGGCTACATCGACACCGAGATGTACCGCGGCGCCACCTCCTCCGACCCGGAGGCCAACGCCCGCAATGCCGCGCAGGTGCCGTTGGGCGCCGTCGGCCACGCCGCCGAGGTCGCCGCCGCCGTGGCGTTCCTCGCCTCCGACGACGCCTCCTACATCACCGGCCAGGACCTGGTGATCGACGGCGGCCTGGTCGGCTCCCTCCCCAACCACTGACGCCGGGTCCGCTCCGCTGCCAGGGCCACGGACCGAGCTCCCGCGTCGGCGGGGAGAACACTGTCCGGCGGGACGGCCTGGCGGAATATGCCAACGCCGGGGCTTGGCCGAGGGGACGTCTTACAACCTGCCGGCCACAGCGTTCCCCGCCGACACCGAGAATTTTCCGACCGTGTGCAAGCTGATCGCCGGCAGTTTCAATTCGCCCCGCACGCCCGCCTGTTCCTAAGGTCCAAGCACCTCGGTCTTGCTCAGCTCACCACGGATCGTCCGCGAGGGTTCATGATTTCCTCTCGGTGGCGAGTTCGGCGATCCGGCGCAGGGCGTCGGTTGCGATCGGCGGGAATCCTGCCTCGTCGAGGGCGCGCTGGGCCTGCTCACGGCGGACGCCGATCATGTGCTCGACCTCGTCGCGGGCGCCGGTGGTGGTGAGGATGCCGCGGACGAGAGCGGCGTCGTCCTCGGCCAGTGCCGGGTTGCCGACCAGGAGCTCCAGGGCCGTGCGTTGGCCAGGGTCGCCCCGCTGGAGGGCGAGGGCCAGAAGCACGGTGTGCTTGCCGCTCCGCAGATCGTCCAGGCAGGGCTTACCGGTTGTCTCGACCTCGCCGAATACGCCCAGGAGGTCATCGCGGAGTTGGAAGGCTTCGCCCAGCGGTACGGCGTAGGCGGTCAGGGCGGCAAAGTGCCTGGCCTCGGCACCGGCGAGGGCCGCCCCCAGGTGCAAGGGGCTCTCACAGGTGTACAAGGCGGTCTTGTGCCGGACGATCTTCAACGCCGCTTCGCAGTCCTCCGTGGGACGGCCCTGGGCCAGCAGATCGAGGTACTGCCCATATCCCACGCCGGTACGCATGCGATCGACCACCCGCAAGGCCGCCACCAGTCGGTCCGGTGCGAGACCAGCGTTGTGCAGCATCTCGGCGGACCAGGCAAAGGCCACATCACCGATGAGGATGGCGACGTTCCGTCCGAACTCCTCCGCGTCCAGGCGGTCGGCGTGGCGGGCGGCCACCGCGCGGTGAACGGTGGGCTGTCCGCGTCGGGTGTCGCTGGCATCCATGATGTCGTCGTGGACGAGGGCGGAAGCATGGGACATCTCCAGCGACGCTGCCGCACGGATCACCGGGCCGGTGTCCCCCCGCCCCTCGGCGGCATACCAGCCGATCACGCACAGCAGCGGCCGGATGCGCTTGCCGCCCGAGGAGACGAAGTCGCGCATCAGCAGTGCGACGTCGCCAGGCAGACAGGCGGCAATGGCCGCATCGGCCTTCTCGGTCAGGAAGCCTTCGAGCACGGCCTCGATCTCGCGACGGATCTCCAGGAAGTCCAGCGAAGAGTCGGCAGAGGAGGGAGAGGAAACGCCCATTCAGCCTTCTCTCTCACGCACAGAGTCCGAGTGAATCTCCCGGTGGCTCATCCCGCCCGGGAATCCATCTCGGCGCGCCCGCACAACCGGGCCGGCCACGCTCACCTACCGCAGCTCCTCGACATCGAAGAAGCGGACGTCCTGAGCCGAGACGGGCTGCCGACCGAACCGTCGTGTTCTCGTAGGCGACCGCATGCCGCAGAACGTGCCCGACACCACTACCCCACTCGACACGACCGTGATCAACTCGCACAGAGTGACGCGACCCGGCCGCCAGGCGCGACTATTACGCCGACAGCGGCATGTCTCCGGTCTTCGCCCTCGTCGAGCCAAGGACGGCAAGCCATCGGGCCTGAAGCTCGTCCGCGCGACGGCACGTGGTGGGGCTGAGGTGTCGCCGCGCCTCCCCCACCACCCGGGCGGAGCTCACAGAGTCTGAAGTGGGGATCGCGGAGCGGTGGTTGCCGGATGGCGAAGGTGCCGACCCGGCCGCGAGAAGGCGGCCGAGCCTGCACGGAGACCGGGGACAGTCTCCCGTCCGCTGAGGGTCCAGACGGCGCGGGCCGATCTCGTCGACCCAGTCGATCGCCTCCCGCGCCGTGTCCTCGTCAGCGATCGGAACGGGCGTCCTCATCCGTCCAACCGCCCCAACCGCCCACCCGGGGATCGTTCCCCGGTCACAGCGTCACCCGCGGGGGCTGCTGATCCGTTCGGGTTCGATCACATAGATGACCCGGACCTGGTCCCGGCCGCCGAACCACGGGTAGGGCCCGCCGAGGTACTTCTGAGCGAGCGCCTCGATGTGATCCACCGCTCCCTCGGTCGTCACCCGGACCACGCGGCCGCGGATCTGGACGTAGGAGGTGGGATCCGAGGGGTCGGAGACCGCGACGGCCACCCGCGGGTCGCGGGCGATGTTCCGGGTCTTCTGATGCGATTCGACGCTGTTGATCAGGACGTGCTCGCCGTCGGTGTCCACCCATGTCTGGGTGAGCTGGGGCGAGCCGTCGGGCATCGTCGTGGCGAGGTAGCAGGTGCTGGGGTGGCGCAGCAGCGCCACCACGTCCTCGCCGAGGGGGACGGGCATGGGTTTCTCCACGGTTCGGTTCGGGGTGTTCCGGGTCTACGCTAACTCCCCGTTCCGATCGGTCATTTCATGGCGGTATGTCCCCTACTGTGATCCGCCGCCCGGTGATCGTCGAAGACGGCTCCTATGCTGATGCGCCGTCCGCTCCACCGGGTGGTGGGGAGGCGTGATCGCCGTGCTGCCCCTCAAGCTTCCGCCACGTCGCCAACAGCACCGGCAGTGCGGCCAGTTGCGCCGCGACGGAGAACGTCACGAGCGCGGTGAGCGAGTAGCCGTACAACAGGCCCAACGCGATGCTGCCGAGGAACCAGCACACGCCGAAGCCCGTGTCGAACAGTCCGTAGGCGAAGGCCCGTCGCCGCGGGCCGACCATCCCGGTGATCACGGCCTTGACCACCGACTCCTGTGCGGCCGTCCCCACACCCCACAGCACCACACCGATGACGGCGAGCACCGCGTTGCCGAGGAAGACCAGCGGTGCGAAGCAGGCCGTCAGTACCGTGGCCGCCACGACGGTCAGCAGCCCGCTACGGTCGAACGCCCGGCCCAGTACCAGCGCCGCCACGGCTTCGCTCGCCATCGCCACCGCGTACAGCACCGGTACCCACGCCTTCGCGACGACGTGGGTCTGCCCGAAGTGGAAAGCGATCAGCGGGTAGTCCGCGTAGGCCAGGGCCACCAGGGCCATGCCGGACAGGTAGAGCCAGAACACCCTGGGGAGTCCCTGCTGGTCAGGCGGTGCCTTGGTGACGTCGAGTTCGCCGGGGTGCGGATATTGGCGCCAGGCGACCGCGAGGACGACGAGGGTGAGGACGGCCGGTACGGCGAGCACGGCGAATCCGCCGCGATATCCGCCGTGCAGGGAGATGACCAGTGCCACGAGCAACGGTCCGACCATGCCGCCGGCCGCGTCCAGGGCCTCACGCAGGCCGAACACCCAGCCGCGCCCGAGCTCGCCGGTCGCATGGGCGAGCATCGCGTCCCGCGGCGGGTTGCGCATGGCCCGTCCTGTGCGTTCGGCGACGATCAGTACCGCAGCTGCCGGCCAGTTGCCGGCCAGGGCCAGCAGCGGCACCACAGCCATCTGCACGGTGTACCCGGCCAGTGCGATCGGCCAGTAGCGTCCGGTGCGGTCCGCCGCGTATCCGAAGGCGAAGCGCAACGCGTAGCCCAGCAGTTCTCCCAGCCCCGCCACGATCGAGATCACCGCCGCGCCGGCGCCCAACGTCCCGAGGAACGGGCCGGTGATGCTGCGGGCACCCTCGTACGTCATGTCCGCGAACAGGCTCACGACGCCGAGCAGGAGAACGAACCGAAAGGCCGAACCGCCCGACCGTACCGGGCCGGTGCGCGGCGCCGGCGCGTGCGTCACTCCTCCCCCGCATCGTGGGAGGGCTCGGCTGTGCCGTGCCGGGGCGCGCCGACCTCCCGGGGCAGTTCCAGCGCCAGGACGCGGTCGGCGTAGACGAACATCTCGAAGCGCGCCCCGTCGGGGATGCCTGGTTCCCTCTCCAGGCGGCGCAGTGCTTCCAGGGCGGTGGGGGTGTCGAGGTCGTCGTGCAGGGCTGTCCGCAGGCGGCGTGCGGTCTCGTGATGCATCGGCCGGGACGGGAAGGTGGCCCAGGTGGCCACGTGCGCACGCCATCGGGTCAGCTGCCGTGTGGCGCGGGCCAGTTCGTCCGGGGTGAGGTCGAGGGGTGCCGCATGGGGCCGGGTCAGCAGGGCCAGCCGCGTCGGGAGGAGATCTGCCGTGGACTCGGTCAGGTCCTCCTGGCTCAGTGCGCCGGAGGTGCGCGTCGGCCCGACCTCGACCACCAGGCCCGCCTCGTGCCGTGGAGCCCTGCCGCCCGGGGCGAGCACATGCACATCGGTCCGGCCACCGTACGCACTCCCGTGGGCGGCATCGGGTCCGGGAACCGCAGCCGGGTGGATTCCCATCATCCCGGCCGCGCGCGCCAGTGCCTTCGCCTCCCGCTCGGGCAGGCACGGCTCCGCATGCCGGTAGACGACCTGCCGGCCGTCGAGTTCCGCGACGCGGGCGAGGACGTCGGCTGTCAGCAGTGCCCGCAGGTTGCCCAGGCGGGCCGAGGGCTCCGCGCAGGCGGTGTGCACGCAGACCCGCAGCAGTCCACCAACTCCCTTGCGCACATCGACCAGTTGTCCCGTTCGCGCATCCCTCACGTGCACCTCACACCCACTTCCTGTCGCCGTCCTTGGTTCCGCCACGAGGGCTTGAGGGCGTCCGGCCTGCCTGCTGCCGCGCCCCTTCCCGGGAAACGGCGGTCTCGGCATACGTGCGGTCACGCCCCTCCCCGTGGCAGCCTTCGGCGGACTTGCCTGGGTCGCTCATGACGAACATGCCGCTCGCCGGCAGCTGATGGAGCGTCCTGGGAAGGTCGGCTCGTCCACCATGACCAGGGCCTCCAACGGTTCGCCGGCCCGGCCCGGTGCGCTACGCATCTCCAGGCACGCCGGTCAGTGTGCCCCGGGACGGAAGACCGGTCCACACGCCGGGCCGCACTACGCCGAACGGAGCGGATCAGAATCCGCCGTCGGCGCATTGGTGTCCGCCGGACGGTGAGAGGCAGGAAGTGGTGGCGTATATGGACCTCGGTCGACGATCCAGCCTGGAACGGCGGCTCGGCACGCGCCGATCGGTACGCGCACCGCACTCCGAGTAGACGCATTGCCAACAACCGTGGACTCGGTGACAACGACTTCCCGGAAACGTCCGGCAATGATGCATCCAGGCGGTGCGGATGACACACCGCCGACGGATGACGCGCGCCGAAGCCGGGGGAACCGTCGATGACGCCGACGCTGGTGCACGGCGCGAGGTCACCGTCGAGTCGAATGAACTCCCATGGAGGAAAGCCATAATGACCGTTCCTCGCGCACTGAGGAAGTCGGCAGTCGTCGGTATGGCCCTGGTCGGGTTGACGGCCATACCCACTTCGGCGCAGGCTTCGAGCGCCGCGCCGGCCGCGTCCTACACGGTGATGACCACCCTTGACGCCACGCCCGAGTACGCCAAGCCCGACTCTTCGTCCCAGCGCTTCGATGTGGTGCGTGCAGGCACCCCCATCAGGATCCAGTGCGAAACCACCCAGACCGCTTCGGGACTGCTGTGGTATCGCGAATACGACACGCAACCGGGCCCCGTGTGGGTCTACTCAGGCCACTTCGCCTCGCCTACGCACCCGCCCAAGTCCTGCTACTGATTTCCCCGTAGGCCCGGAGCGCCGCCGGCCACGGGCCTGACAGACCGTGTGCACGAAGCGGCCGTATGCGTCAGCGCCTGTGAATAACGCTCGGCTGGGGTTTCCCGGCCGAGCGTTGTGCGTGGCCGTTGGTGGCAGCCGGTCTTCTGGTATCGGTCTACCTTGTCCCGCTGATCGGGAGGTCGTCGCCGATCTGCTCGCGCAGCCACTGGTCGTCGTACACCTTGCTCAGGTAGTTGCGGCCGGAGTCCGGAATGACCACGACCACCAGGTCGTCCGGACCGAGCTCGGCGGCGACCCGGAGGGCCGCGGCCACCGCGGTCCCGGCCGATGCGCCCGCCAACAGCCCTTCCTCGCCGGCCAGTCGGCGGGCGGTCAACAGCGAGTCGCGGTCGGTGATCCGCTCGAACCGGTCCACCACATCGGTGTGGAACGACTCCGGCCAGGAGTCGTCCACCGTCTCGGGGTGACGGAACAGGCCGATGCTCTCCACCGCGTACGCGGTGCCGGGACCGCCCGAGTAGACGGAGGCCTCCGGATCGGCGCCGATCACCCGGACCCGGCCGTCACTGATCTCCTTGAGGTAGCCGCCAGTGCCGCTGATCGTGCCGCCGGTGCCGACGCCCGCCACCAGGTGCGTGATCCGGCCCTCGGTCTGCCGCCACAGCTCCGGGCCGGTACTGCCGTGGTGGGCACGGGGGTTGGCGGGATTGTTGTACTGGTCGGCCAGCCATGCGCCGGGGGTGGTCCGGGCGATCCGCTCCGCCGTCGACCTCGGGTGGTCGGGGTGTTCGCGGGGCACGTCGCCGGGGCAGACCACCACGTCGGCACCGTAGGCGCGCAGTACGGCGACCTTCTCGGCGCTGCTCTTCTCCGGCAGGGTGAAGACGCAGCGGTAGCCGCGTTGCGCCGCCACCATGGCCAGTCCCACCCCGGTGTTGCCCGAGGTGGTCTCCACGATGGTGCCGCCCGGTCGCAACAGCCCGGCGTCCTCGGCGGCCCGCACCATGGACAGCGCGATGCGGTCCTTGACGCTCCCGCCCGGGTTGACGTACTCCAACTTCGCGTAGACGGGGGCGGAAAGGTCCGCGGTGATGCGGTTGAGCCGTACCAGCGGGGTGTTGCCGACCATGTCGGCAAGGGATTCGTAGACGTCCATCGCAGCAGTGTGTCGGAGACGGCCGCGGCCCTGGAGCAGGCTCTCGGGCTCCGATCATGGAACGCGTCAGTTCGAAAACCGGCGGCGATCCGCACGCCGGAGTCCCCTCTGTCACTGCCTCCCCAGGGCTTCGCACCTGTCGCAGTTGTCACCGTGTGGCGGGCTCGCGCCGGCTGGCTCGGGAGTCGAGGGCGTACTGCACGGCCAGGCATCCGAGCGTCCATGCGAGGAGCAGCGTGAGACTGCCGATCAGGTGTGCGGAGTGGTAGTAGCCGGCGTCGCGCAGTGCTCGTACGGCGGCGGCCGGGGGCATGATCTGCGACAGCGGGTAGAGCCAGGGCGGCAGGAAGGACGGGGGCAGGATGCCTCCGGAGGTGGCGTTGCCGAAGATCAGCAGCACTGCGGACGCCACCGGCATGCCGACCGGGCCGCAGATCCGTAGGAGTACGCCGGCCGCCGCCGCGGTCGCCATGGCCAGCAGGCCCACGATCACGGCCACCGTGGGGAACGCGGCGGGCAGTGCGTGCAGTGCCTGGTGACCGATGACCGCCACCATGATCCCGCTCGCGACCGCGAAGACCGCCATGGACGCCACCCGGGCGACCAGGGGCAGACGCGGGGCGATCTGGTAGGAGGCGACGGAGAACAGGAAGCCGGCCAGGACCACGCCGAAGGAGGCGTAGAAGACCGACAGCCCGCGGGTGTCGCCGGAGGCCAGCGGCACCACGTCCTCGACCGTCACCGGGTGCCCGACTGCCTGGGCCGCGGCGGCCTGCAGGCTGCCGACGGTGGAGGGGCCCTGAGCGCCGGCCGCGAGGAGCACCGCGCGGTGGCCGTCCGCGACCAGGGCGGCGGGTGTCTCGTCATGGGTGACGGCGTCGCGGGCGGCGGTGGCGCTGGGGTAGCGGCGGAAGGTGTACGCGTCGGGCGCGGCGTCGTTCAGGGCGAGTTCGGCGCGTGCGGCCGCCTGGTCGGAGGCGACGATACCCAGTGGCTGGTGATGGGCTGTGGGGGCGTGGAAGGCCCCGAGATACACCGCGACGAAAACGGTCCCGATGGCCAGCGCGGTCACCACCGGGACGAGCATCGCCTTGCGGATTCCGGCGCCCGCGGAGAGCACCGGGGCGGGGATACGCGGTTCGGTGTCGACCAGCGCATGGCGGCGGTGCCGTGGCTTCGCGGCGGGGGAAGCGGGTTGCTCGTCGGCAGCGGCCCATGCCGGCGGGTCGGGGGAAGGGGCGGGCCGGGGCGGCTCGACACCTGTCGGTTGCGCAGGTGGCGGGAGGTGTTTGGTGTGGTCCATGAAACCTGTCTGCCGCTTACGCGCGGCGTGCGATGGAACGTTCTCTGGTCGGCGCCGGGGGGCTTCGGCCGGGCTTGCCGGTAACCCGCCTCGGCCCTCAACCGTCCGCGTACGCACAGACACAACGGAGGCGAGGGCTGCGATCAGTCGTCGCGTGCCTGGGGCCGACGCGGATGAGGCTAACACTAACCGCAGGAAATACTTCACTTATGCTGGCTGTCGTACGCTCGGCACGCCAGGGAGCACGACGACAGCAGAGGTGGACCACGGTGACCGGCAGCACCCCAGGGCGGCACGGGACGCAGCGGCTGCGCGCCGACGCCGCACGAAACCGGGACCAGATCCTCGCCGCGGCACGGACCGCCTTCCGCGAGTCGGGAACCGCCGTTCCCCTGGACGAGATCGCCCGCCGGGCAGGCGTGAACATCGCCACCCTCTACCGGCGCTTCCCCGACCGTGACGCCCTGATCAGCCAGGTCGCCGTGGACGGATTCACCCTCGTCCTCGACACCGCCCGCGCGGCGGCGAAGACGGCGCAGACCGACCCGCTGGCGGCCGTGGAGAATTTCCTCCAGGGCCTGGTCGACAACCGCGAGCTGCTGGCGCTGCCCCTGATCGGGGGCCCCAGGACCAACGATCCCCACGCCCTCGAACTGCAACGAGAGATCGCCGTCGCACTGGAGGAGATCCTCACCGCAGGGCGCGCCCGCAAGGCCCTCCGGCCGGACATCACCGCGGTCGACCTGATCACCACCGTCGTGCTGATCTGCCGCCCGCTGCCCCACCTTCCGCCCCAGCAGGCCACGACGCTCGCCACGCGACACCTCGGCGTCGTCCTCGACGGCCTCCGCCCGGAATGCACCCGCACCCTGCCACCGGCCCCCACCCACCAGGAGGTGACGGCCCAACTCGTGGCCGCGGACGAGCCGACCGGCGTGCCGGAGTAAGAGCTTGTCTCATGTGGCGATCTGGGCCGGCCTCTTGTAGCAGGTCAGGGCCGCTGCGAGTCCGAGGAAGGCCAGGAAGCCGAAGGTGCGCGTGGCGGGTGAGACGCCGAACGTCTCGGGAAGATGCCGCCACGCGCATCCGCTCGTCAGCACGTACACCACGGCAGTGAAACGGCGCGCTCCTCGCGTGGTGCCGTCCTCCTTCCTGCGGCCGCGAGGCGAACGAAAGGAGGGAGCAACGGAGCTACCAGGGCCCGGAGTTCGTCAGGAAGCAACCGTTGCGAGAGATCGGCACCCGCGGGAAGGCATCAGGCCTCCTTGGCGTCTCACACGTGAGGCACGTTCTGAGTCACCGGTGCCTGTAGCTCCGTCACCCAGTCGTCACGGTTCTCGGGGCACTCCAGGGTGACCTCGCGGGGGTATCCACTGGGCTGGTATCCGTTGGAGTCGATCCAGCGGGCCAGTGCCTGGGCGGTGGGAAGCACGGCGTCCATCGAACCGCGGTGCACGACGGTTGCCGCCTGGTCGAGGGACGGCAGGTCGAGGATCCGGAAGGTGCCGTCCCGAAGAGGGGCGGAGACCTGGACGGCGGCGTGGACGGTGATCCTGCCGCCGCCTTCCGGGGCGTCCTCGTAGTAGGCGATGCCAGGGCCGGTGGGGGTGATACCTGCCGCGCCCAGGCACCGGAAGAGCTCGTCGTAGAGCGGCCCGATGACCGGGCCGATGTCCTCGGGGTCGAAACTCGCGGCGGTCGCGGTCAGCTCCGCCACCCGGACGGCGGGGACGTTCTTGATGACGACGTCGTTGGTGGGCATGCGCCCCTCACTTTCGATCGCTCGGAGCCTGGCCTCGACCTGGACCAGCCGTGCCTCCGCGGCAGCCACAGCGGTCTCCAGTTCGGCCCGCCGCAGCCGCAGCATGCCGCGTAGTTCCTCGACGCCGACCTTCTCGTCCACGATGTCCCGGACCTGTTGGAGGGTGAATCCGAGGTCCTTGAGCGCGATGATCCGGTTGAGGCGCGCGAGCTGAGCCGCGGTGTAGTAGCGGTAGTTGCTGGCAGGATCGACGTGGGCCGGGCGCAGCAGGCCGGTCGCGTCGTAGTGACGCAGCATCCGGACCGAGACGCGGCCGTGTCGGGCGAAGTCTCCGATGGTGAACATGACGTCTCCGAGCTGACCGCCTGACACGGTGTGAGGGTCAAGAAGCTACTCGACGGGCCGAGAAAGCAAGAGACCAGGGACGCCACCGGCGCAGTCAAGCAAGCAGCGCCTGCCGAGACAGCGCCACGTGAGGCATCCTCCTACTGTCCCTTTGGGGCTTGCGTCGGTGATCGCGCGTCACGTCAGCAGCTGGTCGCCGAGGGGGCTGCGCAGATAGAGCACGAGGTGGCCGTGCCGGGCCCGGGTGACCAGTCGTGCGCGGTACAGGACGCCGAGGTGCTGGCTCACCGTGCCGGGGCTGGCACCCAACCGCTGGGACAACTCCGTCGTGCTGGCCGGTTGGGCGAGTAGGCCCATGAGGCGGGCGCGGGTGCGGCCGAGCAGGTCGGCCAGGGCAGCCGGCGGCTCGGTCGTGTCGGTGTGCCAGACCGTGGCGAGGCCGCGGGCGGGATACCAGATCCGGGGTGGCAGGGTGAGGTCGACGACCGTGACGGCGTGGTCACAGAACAGGGACGGCGTGAACGTCACCCCGTGTCCGTCGGCGGCCAGGTCGTGCTGCGCGGCCGGAGAGGCGTCGACGGCCAGAGTGCCGGTGCCGGAGTACCACCGCAGGCCGGGGTCGATGTCGGTGAAGAGCATGGTCGCTCCCCCGTCGGCGAAGCGGCGCGCGCGGTGGAGGATGTCGGCGCGCAGCACGGCGTGCATGCGCGGCCAGTGCGGTGCGATGACCAGGAGCCAGAGGTGTGCAGCGCCTCGGTGACCCTGCTCAGCAGGCGGAGGGGGTCGGTGTGCGCCTGCCGCAACAGGGGGTGCAGGGGATGGCCGTCGGCGGCCTGGAGGAGTTCGCGGGTGACGCGCCGGGCCGGTGTGGAGCGCAGGGCGGTGAATTCGTCGTCGATGTCGGTGCTCGGCGTCGGAGGGTGCGGTGTGAGGAAGTCGGGAACGAGACGGGTGGGGCCGACCAGTGCCTGTAGCAGGGGCCAGTCGACGTGCCGGAGCAGCGGGGCGGACTGCCGAAGCAGCGGCTGGTGTACGGCGTAGCGGACGGGGCTGCGCCAGGCTCGCAGGCTCTGGACGGTCTCTTGCAGGGGTGAGCAGGCGAAGCGGACCGAGGCCAGGTCGTCCACATCCAGGCGGAGCTGCAACATTCGGCCCACCCTAAATCTCTCGCCCTGGTGGTGATCTGACTGGTGGGATCCCACACATGACTGCCTTTGTGTCTGGCTCCGCTTCTGCTTCTGCTTCCACTTCCACTTCTGCTTCTGCTTCTGCTTCTGCTTCTGCTTCTGGGAGGGCCTCGTCGACCGCAACGTACGACCGCATCGGCGTGGGATACCAGCAGGTCCGCCGTCCCGACCCCCGTCTGGCCACCCTGATTCGCAAGGCTCTGGCCGGTGCGCGCACGGTCGCCAACGTCGGTGCGGGTACCGGCTCCTACGAGCCGGCCGGCATGGAGGTCACCGCGGTCGACCCGTCGCAGATCATGCTCGATCAGCACCCCGGCCGGCGGAAGGTCCTGGCCGGGGCGGAGAGCCTGCCTTTCGAGGACGATGCGTTCGACGCCGCGATGGCGGTGATGACGGTGCACCATTGGCCAGACCTGCACCGTGGCCTCGATGAACTGCGCCGCGTCTCCCGTCGGCAGGTCGTCTTCACGTGGGATCCGCAACATCTGCCCGAGCTGTGGCTGATCGAGGAGTACCTGCCTGAGATCCGGCAGCTCGAACACGCCCGCTTCACGCCCCTGTCCACTGCGGTGGAAGCGCTGGGCGCGCACACCGTGCTGCCGTTCCCCATCCCGCACGACTTCACCGACGGTTTCCAGATCGCGTACTGGCGGCGTCCGGAGTTCTACCTCGATCCCGTGATCCGGCAGGCGAGTTCCACGTTCGCCCAGCGTCCTGCGTCCGTGGTCGAACCGGCGATCGCGAGACTGCGCGCGGACCTCGCCTCAGGTGCCTGGCACCGCCGCCACGCCGACCTGCTGACCCGGGAATCCGTCGACTACGGCTACCGCCTGCTCATCGCGGGGCCCGGCGATTCCGACGTGGGGTGATACGGAGGGTGACGACTTCGCACCCGCCTGGGTCGTCTCCTCGCCGGCGAGGCAGATCACCCGGTGTCCGGCGCGGGCCATGAGGGCGGCCAGGAGGCCACCGACGCCGCCGGGGTCGAGGACGGCGGGGGTTCGGGGTTCTATGGTGTCGAGATTCAACGTGGCTCCTTTGGGAGGAGGGCCGGTGGTGGTGTGCGTGGGTCAGGACAGTTGACGGCCTGCCCCGCCCAGGACCGACCGCCGCCGAAAGCCAGCAGCAGGGCGGGGAGTCGGAGGGGGATCGCCGCGCCCGGACTGCTCGGCCGGGGCCAGGGGGAAGCCGCCCAACGTCTCCTGGCCCCGGCAGTTGCAGCAGCCCTGGCGTCAAGTCCCTGAGCCTCTCCCCCAGTCCGGGATACGGCGCAGCCCCGCCGCCCGCTGCCGGGCGACGGGGCTGCGATGCCGTACTGATACTCGGTCAGTGAACGATGCGGACAGCGGTGACCGTGAGGACGGAGGCGCTGACGTAGTAGACGACGAAGGCTCCGGCGAGGGTGACCTCGCGGTAGTCGCGGTCGCCGCGCTTGACCTCGGACGAGCCGTGGCCATACGGGTCGACGCCGAGCGTCTTGGGCATGGCACGCTCGAACGCCGCACGGACCTCCGGTGCCATCGCCTTCCGCGCGGCCTCGGCCGGATCGGCGTACTGGATGCGGTACCGGCTCACGCCACCCCCTCGTGATGCTCGTCGCCGTCCTGCGGAACGCAGCCGGTGAAGTCGCCGGCCCTGAGCCGGGCCACGATCGCGTCGTCCTCCTCCTCGGCGGCCGCCGGCAGGGCCCAGCGGGCCAGGACGCGGTGGAGTTCTTGGGCGGGGGTCCGTCGGACCTCGGCTTCGAAGGCGGCGCGGTCCGCCTCGGGGAGGGTGGCGCGGATGCCGTCTATCGTCGCCGGCACCTCGACGAGTACCCCGTCGATCACGGTATTCCATGTCGCCGCCGCGATCTCGCTCATGCTGAACCTCCTCGGCTACCGGCCTCACGGTACCGACTGCGAACCGGATGGCAAGCACAAACTCCCGGAACGCCCCGGTCCGTGAGGGAGTTCGCCGGGGTGCCCGCACGCGGCAGCGTCCTCATCGGGTGTCGGCCGCGGGCCTGTCGTACGAGGGACACCGCGGCCGGATCGGCTGGGGGGCGGGAACAACTCGCCGAGGGCGGGCACTTGGTCGCGCCTGCTCGCTTGCTGCGCCGGGTCGTGGGAGGCGCTGCTGCGGGTGCCCGGGGGTGCGTCAGAAGAGGGGGATGTCGTGTCCCGGGCCGCGCTCGCTGTGGGGGCGGGGGCCGAAGTAGCGGCGGTCTGCCTCCTTGATGGGCAGGTCGTTGATGCTGGCCTCGCGGCGGCGCATCAGGCCGTTGTCGGCGAACTCCCACAGTTCGTTGCCGTAGGAGCGGAACCACTGGCCTTCGGCGTTGCGGCATTCGTACTGGAAGCGGACGGCGATGCGGTTGTCGTGGAAGTCCCACAGGCTCTTGCGCAGGGCGTAATCGAGTTCGCGTGCCCACTTGGCGGTGAGGAATTCGATGATCTCTTCGCGGCCGGTGACGAAGACGTCGCGGTTTCGCCAGGCGGAGTCCTCGGTGTATGCGAGGGCGACCTGGTGGGGATCGCGGCTGTTCCAGGCGTCCTCGGCGGCCTGGACCTTGGCCAGGGCGCTGTCGAGGTCGAACGGCGGGAAGGGCGGGCGGGCGTCGGTCATGGCGGAACGGTCCTTTATTGCAGGGTGAGTTGGTCGGTCAGCGGTGGGTTGTCGGGGGCGGCGGCGACCGAGTCGGCCTGTAGCGGAAGCAGGCGGCCGGCCCTCAGTTGGCTGGGGGTGAAGTGGACGCGGCGGCCGGTGCGGTCGTCGTCGCCGGGGACGCCCGGGCGGGTCCATTCCAGGGTGGCCCGGCCGGACAGATGCAGGGTGCGGCCGGTGGTGAAATCGCAGAAGAGCAGGGCGGAGGCGGGGTCGGCCTGGAGGTTGCCGAGGGTGTTGAACATGTTGTTGCCCCAGTAGTCGGGCCACCACAGTCGTCCGTTCTCGACGCGGACGAATCCGGGCGGTCCGCCGCGGTGCGAGGCGTCGTTGCCGCGGGTGGGGTGGGTGGTGCCGATCAGGAAGGTGTCGGACCGGCGGATCAGGTTGATGTCGCCGTCGGCGAGGGTGTCGGCGTGCCGGACCGGTTCTGTGTGAGGGGTTTTCGCCGGCGTAGCGTGCAGCTGCCGGCGCTGGATGTACTGGGGGCAGTTGCCGTACACCTGCTCCGCGTCGATGCGCAGGCCGTCGTTTCCGGCGGCCGAGAGGGTGCCGTTGATCCGGAGGCGTCGGCGGGAGGCGAACTCGACCACGATCAGCCCGACCGGCTGGGGTGCCGGCAGGTGATGCAGCGGGTCGCCTTGTACGGGCAGTGCCCGCGCGTCGAGGCCGGTGGGTGAGGTGATGCGGAGGAACCCTGGGCGGCCGGTGAGGGGAGAGATCCACAGCGTGCCGTCCGCGTCGTGGGCGGTGATCGCGGCGAAGGTCCGCTCGGCCAGGAACCGGCTCACGCCGCCGCTCAGTCGGGCGGGGGCCAGCATGCCCGCGAGCCGCGCCGCGTCCCTGGTTGCGCCTGCCTGGCGCTGGACGGCCAGTTCACCCTCGTGGAAGCCCGCGGGCGTGGGGTGTGCCGGGTCGGCCATCGTGCTTCCTTTCACGTGCGGTCGGCGATGTCGCCGGCGGGTCGGTGCGGAGTGTGGCTCCGGCCTGGCCCTGGTCGGGGGTTGGGGCCGGGACGACGGGGCGGGCGCGGGTCAGGCCGCGGAGTGCGGGGCGGCCAGGGGCCGACGCGTGGGACTGCGGCCGACCCCTTGGTCATGTTCGACATCACTCCGAGCGCCTTCTGCACGTCGGCGAGCGGGTCGGCGGCCTTACCGGTCGCGTCCGCGGGCTCGACAGTCGCGAAACCAGCCAGGAGAGCGGCACTCCTTCACCTCCAATTCTAACGATTGGACGCATCGCCAACCGTCAGAACCAACCATGACACTCTCCGCCGTTCCCGTCAACGGATGACAGGGCCTACAACCGTCAGAAGCGCGGTAGCCTCGATGGCATGGACACGGACGCACCCCTGCTGGGCGAGCCGCTCCCGGTGGAGCTGATGAACACCATCTGGGCCGACCGGGACGGCGTGCACGACGCACTGCGCGACCCCGACGGCACGCGAGCCTGGCTGCATGCCGTCTCTCCCCGGATCGACCTGATGACCCCGGGCGACCTCGACGCGCTCACCCCGTCCGATCTCGACCGCCTCGGTGGCCGGCTGATCGGCCTGCGTGACGCACTGCGCCGCCTCGCCGCCGAGACCACCGAGGACGCCCGCCCAGCGTCCACATCCGCCACCCGCGAACTCGACGAGGCCGTGAGCGTGCTCAACCAGGCCGCCGGCGACACCCCGCACTGGTCGGCACTGTCCTGGACGCCCGGCCAGGCACCTTCACGTCACACCCGCACCAGCGGGCAGGCAGCCTCCGCCGCCGCCTCCGCCATCGCCGAGGAGTCCATCACGCTCTTCAGCCAGGACACCCGTCACCACCTGCGCGCGTGCCTGGCGCCGGGATGCGTCCTGTACTTCCTCAAGAACCACCCGCGCAGGGAGTGGTGCTCCCCGGGCTGCGGCAACCGCGCCCGCTCCGCCCGCCACTACCAGCGCCACCGCCGAACCACGGCCTGACAGCGGCGCAGCCGGTCTCATCGCACCGGCCGGGAGCAGACCTCCGGATCGGTCCGTCACCGACACCTGAGCACGGCCACGCCGAGCGCCACCGGCCACCACGTCCCGACCCTCGGACGGGCTCAGGGTCAGACGATCGGCAGCCCCAGCGAACGCAGCGTGCCCGGCGGCACGTCAGCGCCCTCCAGCGCGTCGGCGAGACGCAACGCGCGATCCGCGATGACGAGGTCGCGGGGGGCTTCGGGAACGACGTCGCCCGTGCCTGCCAGGCATGCAGCGATCTTGCGCCAGGAGTAGAACTCCGTGCCTTCAGGTCCGGACTCCGGCTCGGGGAATCCGCCGGCTCTTCGCTGCCTCTTGGCGAGTTCGACGAGTTCGTGATGGCCGCGCCCGCAGCGTTGTGCGGCTTCCTCCAGCGTGACGGTGTCGTCGTGGCGCACGCCGATGGCCCGCAGGCCCGGGATGAGACGGATGTTCCGTGCCACCTGCGCGACGGCGTCCAACAGCGTCGGGGATTCGATGTCGCACGACAGCTCCGTCAGCACGGC
This sequence comes from Streptomyces sp. NPDC093097, assembly GCF_044754325.1. Taxonomy (NCBI): domain Bacteria; kingdom Bacillati; phylum Actinomycetota; class Actinomycetes; order Kitasatosporales; family Streptomycetaceae; genus Streptomyces; species Streptomyces sp. NPDC093097. Next base: position 61,745 of record NZ_JBIVOW010000028.1, on the reverse strand, counting down.
CGGGTTCGGAACGTGCGCGTATTCCTCGGGGTCGCGAGGGCCGAGGGTGTAGGAAACCGAGCCGTCGGCGAAGGCATCACAGTGGTCAAAGGCATCGGCCTGCCCGGGGGTGAGGGGCTGGTTGATGAGGAGGGTGAAGCTCCACTCGGACACGGCGACTGCCCTTTCAGTGCTGGTGGTCCCTGACGAACCGGTCAATTCGCTTTGCCTCGTTGCCGGGACTCTTCGGAGTGCCCGAGACGACATGGCGTGCTCCGCAAGAGCAGCACACCACCCAGCCCCATCGGTGCCCGTTCTTGTCCGGCAGCACCTGGCAGCCGGCATTCCTGGCCCGGTCAAGGGCCGCCGCAACATCCCCGTCTTGGTGCCGTCCCTTGGAAATCACCCGCACAACATTACTCAACGCAGCGCCATGATCGCATTAAGTAACACGCGGCAGGGGATGAACTCCCCCCAGAACAAGCCACCACGGGGTTGCAGACGTGACATCCGACCTTCTACCGCAGTCGCCGGAGGCGTTGTAGGCGTTGGTCGGCCAAGAAGGGCGCGCCCCTGAGAAGGGGCTGCGCCTGCACACACTGCCCCGGCGCGATACGCAGCTCCTGGTCGAGGCGACCCGCGGGCGACCCCTACCCAATGAGCGCATGACGGCCCGGGGTTGTCACGTATCCGGGTCGAGATGCGGCCGGGCAACAGTGCCCCACTGCGGCTGGCGGCCCGCGTCGACTTCCGCTTCGAGCCAGGGCTGCCGCGCCGCCGCTCCTGGAGTGCGGAAGATCCTCGGGGTGATCACGACCCGGTGCTGGACTGGCATCAGGTGCCGCCCAGGGAAGCCACCAGGCTCGCCACCGTCACGGTGTTGAAGACGTATGCGATGACCGAGTGGAATGCCACGGTTCGGCGCATCTCGCGTGAGGTCACCGTTACGTCGGTCGCGCCGAATGTCGTCATGACCGACATGGCGAAGTAGACGTAGTCGGCCCAGGCTGCGGAGTTTTCGCCTGGGAAGTCCGATGCCTGCTCGTTTTCCACGAGGTTGTCGGCGTGGAAGGCGACGGCGAAGGACACCAGTACGCAGATCCAGGCGGCGACGACGAGGGCGAGGGCCACCAATACCCGGGCCGGCATCGGAAATGCCGAGCCGAGGTATCCGGGGCGCCACACCACCGACACCACGAGCGCGCCTTCCGCGATGAAGATCGATGCCCCTGGTCCGGGTGCGGCGCCGAGGACGTACCGCTGGAATGGCGTGCCGCGGGACTCGCGTTGGGCCCAGGTGCGAATGCGCTCCGGGGAGGCGGTGGAGAAGGCGATCAATGTGGCGGTGAGATAGCAGAGGAGATAGACGAAGAGGGCCGACACGCCCATGTCGGCCGTTGAGAACGGCGACGGGCCTTTGGCGCGACTGAGGGCGAGGAGAAGAATCCCTACCGCGCAGATCGCGAGGAGAGTGCTCACTGCTGCTCGACGGCGTTCAGAGAGCCAGGAATGCACCGCCGAGCTCCTCTCAATGCGATCGTCATCATGAGGGGAGACGGTGCTGGGTGAGTATCCAGATTCCGCGGATTCTCCCTGTCTTGGCGAATCGGCAGTGTAATGCGTCGATTACGTCGGAGGTCGGCACCACGGCGCCGCGCTCGGACGGTGCGCGGGCGGTGTGCTCCGGCGATGCCGCCAGGATGAGCATGGCCGGTCTCCAGGAAGGGGACGGGGTGGCTTCTTCAGGAGACCGGCCGTGGTCAGCCGCGCTGTGCGGAGGCGAAGGTCCTCGGCAGCGCGGAACAGCGGGGCGCGGCGGTGAAGTCGGCCTCGGTGGTGGGTTGAGGGGGCGTCATCGTCCGGCTTCCGCGGCGCGGTTGTCGTCCTTGGCGGTGGTTTGCCTGATGAGGTCGGCCGCCTTCTCGGCGGCCATGATGGTGGGCGCGTTGGTGTTCCCGCGCGGCACCGTGGGGAACACCGAGGCGTCGACGACGCGCAGGCCCGCTACGTCCAGCACGCGCAGTTCGGGGTCGACCACGGCGCCGATGGCACAGGTGGACGTCGGGTGGTACAGCGTGTGGCCGGACCGCTTGGCCCAGGCGAGGAGGTCGCCGTCGGAGTGTGAGGTCGGTGCCGAGAACGGCTCGGTGATGGTGTCGGCCATCGCTTGCTGCGCGGCGATCTTCAGGGCGATCCGGAGTCCGGCGACGATGCAGGTCCGGTCCTCGGGCGTGGTCAGGTAGTTGTGGACGATCCGGGGTGCGACGTCGGGGCGCGGGGAGCGCAGGGTCACCGCGCCGCGGCTGGTCGGGGCGAGCACGCAGGGGCCGAAGGCGAAGCCGTGCTCGGTGGCGGCACCGAGCCCCTCCTGGTGGTAGAGCACGGCGGCGGCGTGGAATTGCAGATCGGGGGCGGCCAGGCCGTCCCGGCTGCGGAAGAAGCCGCCGGTCTCGGCGAGGTTGGAGGACAGCGGGCCGCGTCCCTCGTTCCGCAGCAGCCTGGCGTTCTCCGGACTCGCCGCGCTGATCAGGGACTCGATGTCGGTGCGGAAGTTCAGCAGGGTCATGTAATGGTCCTGCAAGCCCTGGCCGACCGGCAGATCGCGTACGACGTCGATGCCGTGGGCGGTCAGCGCGGCGGCGGGTCCGATGCCGGAGAGCATCAGCAGTTTGGGGGACTCGTAGGCGCCTGCGGAGAGGATCACCTCGCGTTCGGCCCGGATCACCTCGACGGTGCCGTTCCGCTCGACCTCCACGCCGGTCGCCCGGCCGTTCTCGATCACCACGCGGTGGGCGCGGGTCGCGGAGAGCATGGTGAGGTTCGGTCGTTCGAGAGCGGGGTGCAGGAAGGCGACGGCCGTGCTGCACCGCATGCCGTCGCGCTGGGTGAGCTGGTAGCGCCCGACGCCGAACTGGGTCTCGCCGTTGAAGTCGTCGTTCGTCTGGTGTCCGGCCTGCTGGGCGGCCTGTACGAAGGCGGCGGCGAGCGGGTGCCCGGACCGGCCGTCGCTGACCGTCAGCGGTCCGCCCACGCCGTGGTAGGCGTCCTCGCCGCGCTGGTTGTCCTCGGAGCGTCGGAAGTACGGCAGTACGTCGGCGTAGCCCCAGCCGGTGGCCCCGGCCGCGGCCCAGCCGTCGTAGTCCGCGCGACTGCCCCGGATGTAGATCATCGCGTTCATCGAGCTGCATCCGCCGAACATCTTGCCGCGGGCCAGGTAGGTCCGCCGCCCGCCGATTCCCGGTTCCGGGTCGGAGTCGAGGTCCCAGTCGAGATCGGATTTGAACAACTGGGGGAAGGCGGCCGGGATATGGATTTCCTGCGCGGTGTCGGGGCCGCCCGCCTCGATGACCGCGACCCGGACATCGGCGTCTTCCGAGAGCCGTGCGGCCAGCACGGAACCCGCGGATCCGGCACCGACGATGACGTAGTCGTACATGCTCATTGCGTCCCCTTGGTGGAAGGTGTGCTGCTGACGAACGAGGCTGCGCAGATCGGAGGCGGAGGTGGCAGGGCGCACGGGGGCGCATGGGGGCGCTTTCCGCGGGGAACCCGCTGCTCTCCCTGGCGACAGGGCGCCGACGACGGGCCCAACGTGCGGGCGGAGAACCCTAGTTGGGCGTCTCGTCGCGGGAGGCCGGACCTCGGCATGCAAAGACGAACGCGTCGATGCCGGCGTCCGCGAAGGGGTCATCCCGCCGTGCGCGCGACGGCGTCCCTCACCTCGCCCGGAAGCGTCCCTCCTCCACCTCCGCGACCAGCCCCTCACTCATCAACCGGTCCAGGTGCTGCACCGCGGTCCTCCGCTCCACCGGCCGTACGTGCGGTCCCTCGACGTGGGGCCGGTAGACGAGCCGGTGCGCGACGATCTCCTCGACGGTCCGCGGCTCGCCGAGGAACGCGAGCAGCGCCGCCTCCCGCTTCCCCACCACTGCGACATAGGCATCGAGCCGGCGCCGGAACTCCGTGGCCCCCTCGATCACGCCCTTCTGGTGAGACGTGCCGTACCAGCGCGCGTCGATCTCCCGGCACCGGCGCATCGACGCCTCGAAGTCCACGAGGCTGCTGCCGGCGTCACCGTAGTAGGGACCGAACGACGTCAGGTCGATGTCGGCCACCAACAGGAAGCCGTCCGGCTCGATCAGGAATCCGCTGTGGCCCGCGGTGTGGCCGGGGAGGTGCACGGCCGTCACGGTCCGCCCACCGAGATCGAACACCGCCCCGTCCTCGAACCCCACCGCGTCCGGGCGCCCCTCCACATGGAACTGGTCCCGCATCATCGCGTCGACGGCGTCGGCCGCATCGGCGGGGAGGCCGGACGCGGCGACCATGGCCGCACGGGAGCGCAGTGCGCCGAGGTCGCCGTTGTGGACGTGGACCGGCACCTCGTAGCTTCCGAGACCGGCGACGTGGTCCTCGTGTGCATGGCTGACGAGGACCGCGTCCGCCGGTGGCGCGGAGGCGACGAGCGACAGCGACGGATCGATGACCAGCGATGCGGTGGCGCCGCGTACCAGCAGCGAGTTGCAGTAGGGGTAGGCCCCGCGTTCGCCGCCGACGAGCACGCTGACCGCGCCGTATTCCGTTGTGGTGTATCCCGTGGTGCGCAATTCCGTTGCCATGTCATCCTTCGATCCGACGCGCTGTCGCTGGGCCACGTCGCTGCACTGGGCTCTCCGGCAGCAACTCCTCCAAATGGACGGTACGTTGCCCGGGGCCCCGTCAGCACGACGGTGATCGGAAGGCGCGCGACCGGCTGTGCCGGCTGGCCGGCGAGCGGACAGGTCACTCGTCGCCGTTGCTGCCGGCGAAGGGGACCCGCCCGCGGGGCTCGCGCATCAGGGACACGGCCCGGGTCGGGATCCCTGCCCCCTGGCCGGAACTCCCGTCGCGTGAATGCCAGTTGATGGTGAGCTGAACCGCCCCCTCGGCTTTGACGCAACACCCGTTCCGGAAATCGGGTGCGGGACCACCGCGGATTTCCATGAGCCATGTCAATGCCCTGACATCAGACCATCAGTCGCGGCCTTCCAGCGCGCGGGCGATCGGAAGGGTGTCGCAGGTCTGCTGGAGCCGTGTGATCTGGCCGTTCCGTAGCGTGAAGACGTGGGCGAATCGCGAGGTCACCGCTGCGCCGCCGTTGGTGACGCCGACGTAGCGGCCGAGCACGATGACGCGGTCCTCGGCCTCGAAGTACTCGTCGCCGATGACCTGGAACTCCCTGAAGTCGGAGAGAAAGCCGAAGAAGTCGTCGAGGATGCGGTCCAGGCCCTGATAGACCCCACCCTTCGGGAACGCCTCGACCACGTCCCATTCGGCGTCGGGCGCCACCACCGACCTGATGACCTCCCGGTCACCCTTGGCCCCGTAGAACCGGCGGACGATCTCGACCTGCGAGGTCTGCGAGGCAGACGGGGTCTGCGAGGGCGAAGAAGTCCGAGGGGTCTGCGCGTTGTCGTCCGGCATGTCGCTCCTCCTGGTGCCTCGTGACGCTGCTGATGGCCGGCGGGTCACCGTGCCGGCTGCGCGCCGCGATCACCGCGCGGACACCTGTGAGGCGGTCGAGGCACGCAGGGGCCAGTGTGACGGCCGACCACCTGGCCCGCCCATGGATTGGGCATTTGGGTACCCATGGGCGGGCCATCACCTAGTGACCTGTCCGTGCGATCATGACGCGATTACCCTCGCCTTGTAACTGATCACGCCAGTTCCGCACCAGACCGAGGACCAGGACACCGCTTCATGACCTCAACTCCGGACGCCGTCCGCGCCAGCGCCGCTGCCGTCTTCGACCTCGATGCCAGGTTGCCCGCGCGGGTCTTCCGGGAACTCGCCGACGAGGCGGTGTTCTGTGAGTTCGACCTGCTGCTCACCCCGGATGCCTGGCCGGCGCTCTCCGCGCTGGCCAGGCTGCACGGGGACCGGCAGGTCGACCTGCTCGTGGTCGAGGCGGACGGCATCGCCGGACCCGCGCTGTCGCTGTCCGTCGAGGCCACGCCGGACGACTACTGGGCGGAGGTCGGGTTCGACTCGGGCCGGGAATTCCTGGATTCAGTCACCATCGCGGCGCGGGCCGTTGCACTGACCGGCCCTTCCGGCTGTTGGGGCTGCTGGGGCGAACGGGACCCGGAGGTCGCCGTCGTCCGAGGCTTCCCGGGCGAGGCCGCGCGGCACGATTGGCGCGTCCGGTACGGGTCGTGCGCCGACGCGGCCTACGCGCTGGCGGCCTGGCTGCCGCAGGTTTTCCGCAATCGGCGCGTCCCCGACGCCTACGCAGCCGAGCTGACCGCCAACTACGGTGCGCCGCAGAGGAACCGGGACTCTTCTCCCTAATAGTGCGACTATTGCCTGTCTTGCTCGTTGGTCGAGGCATGGGGCAGGGTGACCTGACGGATGCCGAGTGGAAACGGCTGCGGCCGTTCCTCCCGGTCAGCAACAGGCGTTGTGGCAGATGGCGGGATCATCGACAGGTGATCGACGGGATTCTGCACCGGGTGCGGGCCGGCGTTCAGTGGCGTGATCTGCCCGAACGGTTCGGCCCGTGAAAGACGGCCTATGAACGTCACCGCCTGTGGTCGGCCGACGGAACCTGGGAACGCCTGCCGAAGGTGCCGGCGATGCCGCGACCGCGCAGAAGGACGCCGCGGAAGCCGCTCGCGTTGCCGCCATTGCGAGAAGACTGCCGCCGAAGCCGACAAGTACGCCAAGCAGGCCGATTGACAACGGAGGGAAAGGTGGCTACGTGGGTGCAGTATCGTATTCTTGCGCCGTTTGCTTTGATGATGTCGCCGAGTCGGACCCTGAGTTTCTTCAGCTGACCGCATCTCGGCCCGGATCAGTGGCATCGCAAGAGTTCTATGTTCACAGAAGGTGCCTGCTCCCGAGTCTGCATCGAAGGATTCCGCTTGGCGAGTTGTTCGAGGATGAGCAGCATCTGGTAAGTGGATGGGTCGACTTAGGCGAACGCGGGAGATCCTAGGCAGTGCATCGCAGGTCGGTCGTCGGGCGGCGCCCGGATACGAGGTATTCCGTCACCGCCCGGTCGCCGCAGGCGTTGCCGTTGGCGAGGTAGGCGCCGTGGCCGCCGCGGTCGACGGTGACCAGGCGGGCGCGTCCGCCGAGGGCGGTCCGCATGCGCAGAGCGCCGAAGTAGGGCGTGGTCGGGTCCCGGAGGTTCTGGAGCATCAGGATGTTGGACGGTCCGTCCGAGGTGATGCGGACCGGCTTGTCGGCCGGCTTGCTGTGCCAGAAGGCGCACGGGGTGATGGTCACCGGCTCCCCGGCGGTGAGCGGATGCCGGACGCGGTCGACGGCCACGTCCTGGGCGTAGCCTGGAGCGTCGCGAGGCCAGCTCACGTCGTTGCACTGTGTCGCGATGAACACCGTGGTGGCCCGGTCCTCCAGCGGCATGGCGTACCCCGGGGGCAGAGCAGGTGTGGTGCGGGGGTCCTTCGCCTCCTTGATCAGGCGGGCCAGCCAGGGGAAGTCGGCGTCCCCGTTGAGCGCCTGCTGGACGGCCTGGCGCAGGATGTTGCCGGTGAGCGGTTTGTTCGGCGAGGTGGTGGCCCGGGGTGTGCGGTCCAGGCGGTCGGCGAGCACCAGCACCATCGGCCGTATCGCGCTGGGGAGTTCGGCCAGACGCAGCCCGTCGCGGTCGCGGGCCGGGTCGGCGGCCCAGCGGGCGAAGTCGGGGAACCGCTCGTCCGCGCCGGCCGCCGTGTTGGCCCGCCAAGCACGCTCCACCTGGGCCGGGTTGGGATCGTCGGTGCTGTCCAGTACGACACGGTCGGTGTTCTCGGGGTGCTGCTGCGCGTAGGTGGCGGTCACGTACGTGCCGTACGAGACCCCGTACATCGAGAGCTGCGCGGTGCCCAGGGCCTGGCGGATGCGGTCGATGTCGCGCACCTGGTTCGCTGTGGAGTAACTGCGCACCACGGCACCGCCGTTGCGGGCGCAGGTGTCGGCCATGCGATGGGTGCGGGCGACGCCGTCGCTGATGTCGCCGCCGGGCCCCGGCCAGGCGAGGGAGTTGATCACATCCCGGTCGTCTGCGCGGAATCCGCAGCCGGTTCCTTCGGAGCCGCCCACTCCGCGTGGGTCGAGGCTGACCAGGTCGTAGGCGCCGTGCAGGGCCTTGCGCAGTGCGTTCCCCCGGTGGGCGAGTACCTCGACGCCGGAGCCGCCCGGGCCGCCGGGGACCACGAAGAGGACGCCGCGCCGGGCGGCCGGCCGGTCGCTCGGCAGGCGGGTGACGCGCAGGGTGAGGCGGGCGCCGTCCGGCTCGCGGTAGTCGACGGGGACGGACATGGCGGCGCACTGCTGGTCGGCGGGTCCGTTCGGCTGGGGGCACGGCGTCCAGGACAGCGGGGCCGCTGACGGTGACGTGGCGAGGGCGAGGGAGACCGCGCTGAGGGAGAGGACCCCCAGTGCCAGGGCGAGTGTGCGCTTCATCTCTGCTCCACGTTCGAGGAGTTGACGGGTTGCTGGAGCGCCCGCACGGCTACGCGGTCCCTCCGGTGGGCCGTGGGCGCCGACGGGCCTTGCCGTGTTCCCCACTCTGCTGTGCGAGGCTGCGGCTGCGCCTCCCCCGCGCGTGGGAGCGGTCTCCTTCCCACGAGGGAAGCTGCCGGGTGGCAGGCAGGCGCGCCCTGTTGCGGTCTGTGCCCTGCACGCCGTGTCCGCACGAGGAAGCTCGACGACGTCCACCGCTCGTACGTAGCCGGGGCGTTGCGCGTCACCGGCCCCGCTGAAGGAAGGCATCGCGGCCACTGGGGCCGCAGCTGCTCAGCCGGGGGTGACGAACCCCGACTCGTACGCAGTGATCACCGCCTGGGTGCGGTCCCGTGCCCCCAACTTGGCCAGTACCGCGCTCACATGCGTCTTGACGGTTTCGGTGCCCAGCACCAGTTCCGCGGCGATCTCCGTGTTGGACATCCCACGGGCCATCAGGCGCAGGACACCGGTTTCACGGTCCGTCAGTGCGGCGCGCTCCAGCACGGCGCGGGCCTGTGGGTTGGTGTGGGCGGCGGCCATGCGGCGCAGGGCGGTGGGGAAGAGCAGCGAGGAACCGGCGGCGACCAGCCGGATCGCCTGGACCACCTCCGAGGGGTGTGCGCGCTTGAGGAGGAAGCCGTCCGCGCCGGCGCGCAGTGCCTCGTACACGTACTCGTCGTTCTCGAACGTGGTGATCACCAAGATCTTCGGTGGGTTCGGGAACGCGGCCAGGATGGCGCGGGTGGCCTCGATGCCGTCGAGCAGCGGCATCCGGACGTCCATCATCACCACGTCCGGGCGCTGTTGGCGGATGAGCGGGATGACGGCGGCGCCGTCAGCGGCCTCGCCCAGCACCTCGATGTCCGGCTGTGCCTGCAGGATCGCCTGCAGGCCGACTCGGACCAGGGGCTCGTCGTCGACGAGGAGCACGGTCAGCGGCATGGGATCACCTTATGGCGGTCGGCAGTCGGACATGGACCCGCCAACTGCCCGCGTGCGGTCCGGTTTCCGCGTGTCCGCCCAGCAGACTGGCCCGTTCGCGGATGCCGCGCAGTCCCCTGCCTGCGCCTGACACGGGACTGGGGGCGCCCAACTGGTTGCGGATGTCCAGTTCGACGACGTCGTCGTGCACGGCGATCCGCACGGTGACCGGTACCGGGCCGGCGTGCCGGAGCACGTTGGTCAGCGATTCCTGGACGATGCGGTAGCCCTCCCGGGACACCGGGCCTGCGAGGGTGTCCAGTGGGCCGGACACCTCGGCCGTCACCTCGGCCCCGGATCCGCGCGCGGCGTCCAGCAGTCGCGCGGTGTCGGTGAGCGCGGGACGTTCTTGGGGCGGTGAAGAGTCCTCGCGCAGTACCTCCAACACGCGTTCCAGCTCTTCCAGGGCGTGCCGTCCCGTCTCCTCGATGGCGGTCAGGGCCTGTTCGGTGAATTCGGCCGAGCTGGCCGCCCGGGCCGCACCCGCCTGCACCACCACCACGGTGAGCGCGTGGCCGATCGAGTCGTGCAGTTCCCGGGCGAGCCGGTTGTGTTCCATCAGTCGTTCGGTGCGCTCCTCCAAGGCAGCGATGCGTTCGACCGTTGACGGCGCGAGCAGCCACCGCGCCGCGGCGGCGATGAATTCGCCCGCGCCCACCGCGACAGCTGCCAGGCCCAGCAGGGGCAGCGGTGCCAGCAGGGCGTACCCGTCGTCGCGGCGCGCAAGACGGACCGTCAGCACGGGAAGCCATCCCGAGGCGCTCAGCGTGAGCGTGCCCAGCTGCACCCTCAGCACCAGCCAGCACACGGTTCGCCACACGTCGGCGACCGATGCCGCCGGTGCCGTCGTGATCCTGGCACGGCGGGCATCCCGTTGGGGAGAGGGCCGCCCTGCGATGAGCATCAGTTGCGCCTGCATCCCCTCGGCGCGCCGCACCACCGGTACCAGCCCAAGGAGGACGAGCAGCGGCACTGACACCAGTGCCGCGTGCAACAGCACGATCTGTCCGTGGGCGGCAGGCATCGGGGAGACGAACATGCAGAGCACCGCGAGCATGCCGCCGGTCACCAGATGCAGCCAGCGACTGCACACGTTGGCGAGGGTCACGGGGCGAAGCAGCCTGTGCATGGCCGTCATCCTGACACCCCGTGCGGCACCTGACCTCCCCCGCATGGGGGAGGTCCTTCCACCGCTGGGGGGATGTACGACCGCATGTGGGGCGCCAGGGTGGAGCCATGGCTTCGATCGACGGGCACGCCGGTGGGACGGCACGCGCCGTGTGACGGAGTTCGGGCCATGCGCCACGGCCCGTCCGGCTGACGCGACTTCGGCGGAAGACGCGGACCGGATGATGCTCGACATCCAACAGACACAGGACACTCAACGGACACAGAGGACAGTCTCAACATGAAGAAGTATCTGGCCGGTACGGCCCTCGCCGGACTCGCGCTCATCCCCTTGATGGCAGCGACAGCCACGTCCGCGCAGGCGGCACCGGGGCCAGCCACGAGCCCGGCCCATGCCTCAACCCGGCTTGCCGGCTCCTGCACCGTGCGGGCCGAAGAGTCGCTCAACCTACGCCAGAAGCCGACGACCAGAAGCGTCGCACTCGGCGTGGTGCCCAAGGGCGCCACTGCCAGATGCTACGGACGCATCGTGGACGGTGGCACCTACAGGGCCTGCAGCCGGTACAGCGACAACTACTGGATGCCGATCTCGTACAAGGGCACCTACGGCTATGTGCCAAGGACCTGCATGGACTTGGTGTCCTGACTGCCGCAGGATCTCCGCGGGCCCGTGAAGGAGCGGAGCGCACACCGGAGACATCGCGACAACCGCCCTGGTCCGGAACCACTACGGGGGTGTGGGTCCGTATCAGGGCGCCTGCCGCATCCGTGCGCGCCGCAGCGACTGCTCCCCGCACGCTCAGCCGCGTACGACATACATGACGGTCATGATCACAGCGATGGCCAGGATGATGCCTCGCAGCAGCGAGGCGGAGAGGCGGCGGGCGAGATGGGCGCCAGCCCAGCCGCCGGCGACCGCGCCGACGAGCATGGCGGCGAGGACGAGCGGAGCGGTGAGTATGTCCGATGCGAAGAGGAAGAGCACGGCGGCACTGAGGAAGACGGCCGCGAGTTGCACGACCCGCATCGGGTTGCTGGTCGCGGCGTCGAGTCCGAGCCCGATGCTCCACAGCGCCAGCATCGTGATGCCTACGGCGCCGCCGAAGTAGCCGCCGTACACGGCGAGGAAGAACTGACCGATCAGGACGGCTCGGGAACTCATGCCGACCGGGCGGCCCAGCACAGTACTCAGCATCTGAGGAAGGCGGCGGCCGAAGGCGAGGATCAGTGTGGCGGTGGCGAGCAGCCAGGGCGCCGCGGCGTCGAACGACGATGCCGGCAGTGCCAGCAGCAGACCGGCGCCGACTCCGCCGCCGACCATGCTGACCACCGTCAGCGTCTTCGTGGACGTCCCCCCGACCGGGGCGAGTTCACGGCGGTAGACCCACGCGCTGGCCACGGCCCCGGGTACGAGGGCGACCCGTGACACCGCGTTCGCGGCCACCGGTGGCAGGCCGAACGCGACGAGGGCGGGCAGCGCGACGAACGTGCCCCCGCCACCGATGGCGTTCAGCGCTCCGGCAACGATTCCGGTCAGCAGAACAAGCGATATCTCGATCACGGAGCGAGCATCGCGCCGCGGCCGGCGGGTCCACAATGCGTAATCGGCGTACCCAGCCTAAGGCTGGACCGTAGGCTGGGGTGGATGCGCTATGACTTGGACGACCTGCGGCTCTTTCTCCACATCGTGACCGAGGGGTCGATCACGGCGGGTGCTCACCGGATGCACCTGAGCCTGCCTTCGGCCAGCGCCAGGGTGCGCTCCCTGGAACACCACGCCGGCGTGGCCCTGTTGATCCGCGGTCGGCGCGGCGTGCGACCGACACCGGCCGGGACGACCCTGGCCCGCCATGCACGGGACGTGCTCGCCCAGACCGCGCGACTCGAAAGCGCGGTCGCGAGCTACACCCGCTCCCCCACCGCTCCCCTGACGCTGCTGGGCGGCGGCTCCGCGATGCACCGGCTCGTACCGCGGGCACTGGTCTCGTTCCTCCGCGCGCACCCGGACGTCGACGTCACGGTGTCCGAGAGCCGCACCCCCCAGACCGTGCGGATGCTCGCCGACGGCGAGGCGGACCTGGGGGTGGTCCTCGACGACGAGGCCCGCGACTGCGGCCTGCGCATGGAGCCCCTCGGCGACGACTCCCTCGTCGTGATCGGCCAGGCCGGCGGCATCCTCGCCGGGCGGACCGCGTTGGCCTACGAGGAGGTCGCGGAGCACCCTCTCGTCGGGCTCAACCCCGCGTCCTCGTTGCGTCGTTGGATCGAGAAGCGCCTCATGCCGCACGCTCCGGTGGTGCGCTACCGCACCACGGTCGCCGGTCTCAACGTCCTGGTCGCGCTCGTCGCCGCCGGTGTCGGACTCGCCGTCGTTCCGCGTCGCGCCATCGACCCCCAGCAGCCGCTTGAGGTGTGCGAACTGCAGGACCCCTGGGCTCGCCGCCACCACTTGCTCGCCTGGGGCGTCAGGGACCACGCCGCCTCGGCGGCCGTCGCCTCGCTCGCCGAACACCTGCATCACGCCGCGCGCTTCGCCCCTGCCTCCCGCAGCACATACGCCTACCCCCTCGACGGGCACCCCCTCCACGACGACTGACCGGCCATTGCCCCCCATACGCCAACTTCCATTTCACCAGGGCGTTTTCACCACCCCGTCCTGCCTTGGCAAGGGGCTTATGATCGAGGGCGTGACCATCTCGTACGCATGGAGGGGCGACTTCGACAACGCCGCCCTCAACGCGCTGCACGCTGACGGCTTCGGCCACCCGGTCGCTTCGACCGACTGGCGGGGACGGCTGCGACGCCACAGTCTCGGGTGGGTCTGTGCGTGGGAAGACGGCGCTCTGATCGGCTTCGTCAACGTCGTCTGGGACGGTGGCGTCCATGCCTTCATCCTGGACACGGTGGTGGCCCAGCACTGCCGGGCGCGGGGAGTGGGTGCCGCGCTCGTCGCCACCGCGGCCCATGAAGCGCGTGCGGCGAAGTGCGAGTGGCTCCACGTCGACTTCGAGGAACACCTGCGTCCGTTCTACTTCGATGCCTGCGGTTTCAAGGAGACGGCGGCCGGTCTGATCGCTCTGTAGGCCGTTGGCCGAGCGTGGGGTTGAGGCGCGCACAACTGGGAACCGGAGCGGCTGCCCTGTACTGAAGAACCCCAACCTTCCGAAAGTCCGCTGTTCGTCGGCAGTTTCCTGGCCGACGGCGCCCTACAGTGCGGCCTTCTGGGGCTGTGTGGAGACCACGATGACCGTTGTGCTGTCGGCGGTGAGTGCCTGGGTGAACTCGCGTTCCAGGTCCTCGGTGGTGTCGACGTCGACGGCGTGGCAGCCGAAGCCGCGGGCCACGGAGGCGATGTCGATGCCGGGCAGGTCGAGTCCCGGCACGCCGGGGGTTTCCTCCAGTTCCGCAAAGGACTTGAGGATGGAGTACTCGTTGTTCCGCATGACCACGTAGGCGATCGGCAGCTTGTGCTGGGCAGCGGTCCAGATGGCCTGGACGGAGTACTGGAACGAGCCGTCGCCGATGAGGCCGATGACGGGGCGGGAGACGCCGCTCTCGCGGTCGGCCAGTGCGACGCCCACCGCTGCCGGGGTGCCCCAGCCGATGCCGCCGCTGGCGGTGGCGAAGAAGGACCCGGGGTTGACGGTGGGGAGCCACTCGATCTGCTGGGCCATGGTGGAGGTCGACTCGTTGACGATGACGGCGTCGAGCGGTCTGGCCTTGCTGAGGGAGGCGTAGACCTCGGCGGGGGTGAGCGGGCGGCTCGGGGTCGGCGGGAGTCTTCGGGGTCTTGCCATGGGTGTGGGGGTGTTGCGTGCTGCTCCGTCGGCGACGAGTTCCAGGAGCCGGTCGATGGCGGTCCTGGTGTCTCCCAGGAGGCTGTCGCCCATCCGTGCGGCTGCGGCGACTTCGGGGTTGGCGGTGATCTGCAGCAGTTCCGTTCCTGCCGGGAGGTAGTCGCCGGACACGTAGGGGTAGTAGCGGAACGCCTCACCGCCGATCACGACGACCAGGTCGTGCCCGGCCAGCCGGTCGCTGATGGCCTTGATGGAGATTCCGAGTGGGCCGCCGAAGAGCGGGTGGTCCTCGGGGAACGAGGCGCGGTCCAGCAAGGGGGCCCCGTAGACGGCGGCGCGCAGCTTTTCCGCCAGGGCGATCGCCGCGTGCCAACCGCCGCTGCGGTCCACCTCCGGTCCGAAGACCAGGGCGGGTCGGCTGCTGGCCGAGATGCGGTCGGCGAAGTGCCGTAGCCGCTGTTCGTCGGGGAGCGCTCGTCGGCTCACGGTCCGCAGGCGGGCCGGGCCGGCCAGCGGCCGCTTCCAGTCGTCGAGCGGAATCGACAGGTAGACGGGTCCGGCCGGGGGTTGGAGGGCCATCGCGTAGGCCCGCATGAAGGCGTTCGGGACGTCTTCGGCGCGGGCGGGCTCGTAGGACCACTTCACCCACGGTTTGGGCATGGTGGTCGCTTCCCGATTGCCCAGGTAGGGGTCGCCGATGACCATCTCGCGGTGCTGCTGCCCGGACGTGAGGATCAAGGGGGTGTTGCCGTGGTAGGCGGCCACCAGGTTTCCCAGGGAGTTGCCCAGCCCTGCCGAGGAGTGGACGTTGACCAGCGCCGGGCGGCGCGTGACCTGGGCGAAGGCATCGGCCATGGCGATGACCGAGGCCTCTTGGAGCGCCAGCACGTAGGTGAAGTCGTCGGGGAACTCCTGGAGGAACGGCTGCTCGGTGGAACCGGGGTTGCCGAAGACGGTGGTCAGTTCGAGGGTGCGCAGCAGGTCATAGGTAACGCTGTGGACCGTTGATTGCGGAGCCATGGACACCACCAGTTCTGTCATGGGGACGCTGGTGCTCATCGCGGCGGGAGGTCGGGATGCCGTGCGCCGGTGTAGTTGCGTCGGCATGCCGCCTGAGCGAGGAATCTCGGTCCAGTATGTGGCGGACGGAGTGGCCGCCGAGGTGCCTTGGTCGTGTCCGTCGCAGGTTGCGCCGGTCGCGTGAGCTTGCCTGCCCGTGACGGCCAGTGTGCCGTCGGTGCGACGGACCGTGTGGGCCGTAACGAAGGGGGCGCCGGAGACCTCGGTGGCGAGAGTGCTGCCACCGCCCCTCAGGGCGGTGGTGAGCATCCGCAGGGTGTAGTAAAGCGCGAAGGGCGTGCCGGCCGGAGGCTGACAGAACGTGTCCTTGCGGCACTCGCCGGAAGACAGCAGACCGTAGTCCCCACCGTCCTTGGAGTCCGGAAGTGGGTGTGTCCAGTTAACGGCCCTGTCTCACATTCGGTGGTGACGGAGAGTCGTGAGGGGACGTTGACATGCGCGTGAAGGTGTCAACGAGCTCGTGCAGACGGTGTTTTCGGGTTTGTCGCCGCTGGTCATCGAGGATGTGGTCGACGAAGGTGAGCGGATCGTGGTGCGGGCACGAACTCCGCGGGACACTGCGGTCTGCCCGGTGTGCGGGGCCTTGTCGGAACGCGTGCACGGCTCTCACTGGCGAACTGCATTGAAGCCGGCCGTACGCCCTCACGGCCGTCGGTGGCACAGGAGGGAACGCCATCCCGAGCGCCTTCTCAGGGCGTGGGGCGCCTCAGTCGGCGGCCGAGGAGGATGACTCCTGCGCCCGCGATCAACGAGGCGGCGGCAATCGCGGTGAGCGCGGTCTCGGCTCGGGCGGCGGGGGTGGATCCGGTGGCGGGCAGCTCGGGCCGGGCGGATTCGGCTGCCGCGGCGGCTTGGAGGACGAGGTCGGTGACCGCTTCGGGGTGGGCGATCATGGCCACATGGGAGGAGTCGATCTCCACCGTGTGTGAACCCGCGCGCTTCGCCTCGAAGCGTTCCTGGTCGGGGTTGATGGTCCTGTCCTGCTTCGCGACGAGGAACCACGACGGGATGTGTTTCCAAGCGGCCACCTTGGCCTTCTCCGAGAACGCGGTGGTTGCCGCGGGCCGTTGGGTCACCGCCATGAGCCTCGTGGTGCTCTCCGGTAGGTCAGCGGCGAAGACCTGATGGAGCCTGTCGGGCCTGAGATAGAGGTCGGTCCCGCTGAGGCCGCCGCCGGCCCGGTAGGGAACGGACTTCGTGGCGGTCCCGAGTTCGCTGGGAAACCTGGGAGCCAGGGACATGCCGCTCTCGCCCACGTCGGGCATCAGCGCCGACACGTACACCAGGGACTTCACTCGACCGTTGCCCGCGGCGGCCGAGCTGATCAGGGCGCCGCCGTACGGGTGGCCCACCAGTACGAGCGAACCCTTGATGCTGTCCAGCACGGAGGCGATGTAGGCGGAGTCGTTGTACAGCCCGCGCAGCGGGTTGGCGGGGGCGACGACGGTGTAGCCACGGCGTTCGAGCCGCTCGACCACCCCGTTCCAGCTGGAGGCGTCCGCGAACGCCCCGTGCACCAGCACGATGGTGGGTTTGGCCGTGGTCGTGGCCGCGCCGCCGTCCGCGGCGGCAGGAGCTGCCACGGTCGCGCACAGGGCCATGGCGCACCCGGCCACGATGACGGGCGTACGACGTATTCGGCGCCGTGAGCCGGGGATCGGAAATACCAGCATGTCCATCTCGCCTTCTCTGTGAGACCTACGGCACCTGAGTGTTCACCCATCCGCACCAGCAGGCGCTGCCACGCACCCCAACCGGGTCACAAAGCGAGCCATGAGAGTGAATGCCGGAGTCAACGGTTTCCAAAGCCAGCCGCGGCGTGGGCTTCGACTATCTCGGCGACGGTTGAACCCTCCCTCTGACGGCGGATCAAAAGTGACCCACTTGGTGATCTTCAGCTCGGCGGTGTACAGCGCGGTACCCGTCGCGCATGCTGGCTACGAGCCGGGTGGCGCGGTCAGGTGACAGCTTCTCCGACCAGTCGCCGCGTCCAGTTCGCCCTTCGCCTCGTCGGGCCGGGTCAGATCGAGCACGGAGTGCCGTTGGTGAACTTGGTGACGTATCCACTCGGAACTCCCGGGCTGAGGTCGGTGCTGACCGGCGTCGTCACACTCGCCCAGGCCGGGCCGCCCTCCGCCTTGCCCAATTCGGCCGCGCTCGCCGCCGTTTCCCTTCTACGATCCGTCGTCGGAGCAGCACATCGGGGGAGCCGGGGAGGCCACGGGATGCTGGAGTGGATCACTGTCAGCAGGGACGATCTGGAGGGCGCAAGATTTTCTTCGGCGCGATGTCGATCCGCGGCGGTGCCGTTCGTCAATCTTGCGTCGCCGCGGCCGCGGCGACGCTGGATACCGACGAGAGCGAGGAACCCCTCATGAAGTACATGCTGTTGATCATCGGTGACAGCGGCACCGAGCCGGTTGCCGAGGGCGAAGGCCCGGATCTTTTCCAGCAGTTCCAGGACTACCACAAGCAGGTGCTGGACGCCGGGATCATGGTGGACAGCAACGTGCTGGACTCCTTCGAGACGGCCACCTCGGTGCGGGTGGACGGTGGCGGGCGGCGCCTGGTGACCGACGGGCCATTCGCCGAGACCCGCGAGTACCTCGGCGGCTACTACCTCCTGGACCTGCCAGACCTGGACGCCGCGATCGACTGGGCGGCACGCTGCCCAGGCGCACGCGCGGGTCGGATAGAGATCCGCCCGATCCAGCAGCTCGACCTGCCGTGACGGACCGTCGGGCGGCCGGATCAGCCGTCGAGGCCGTGTTCCGCGAGGAGCGGGGGCGCCTGCTCGCCGCACTGGTACGCCGCTTCGGCGACCTCGATCTAGCCGAAGACGTCGCCTCCGAGGCGATCGAGGCGGCGCTTCAGCGGTGGCCGATCGACGGGGTGCCGAGCAATCCGGTGGCCTGGCTGCTGACGGTCGCCCGACGCCGGGCCGTCGACCGGCTCCGGCGCGATCGGGCCCACGCGGCCCGGCTCGCGCTGCTGCTGGCCGACGCCCGGAACCCCGGCCCGGTCGGCGGCGCAGTCGTGGACGACAGGCTCGGCCTGTTCTTCGCCTGCTGCCATCCCGCGCTGACGGTGGAGGCACAGACCGCGCTCACCCTGCGATGCCTGGGCGGACTGTCCACCACCGAGGTCGCGCGAGCGTTCCTGGTCCCGGAGGCGACGATGGCCCAGCGCATCGTGCGGGCCAAACGCAAGATCCGCGACGCGCGCATCCCGTTCCGGGTGCCCGAGGCAGGCGAACTGGGCCAGCGTCTGCCCGTGGTGCTGGGCGTCATCTACCTGATCTTCACCGAGGGCTACGCCGCCGGCGCGGGCGAGCAGCTGGTACGGGTCGAGCTGAGCGAGGAGGCGCTGCGGCTCGCCCGGATCCTGCACCGGTTGCTGCCGGCGGACGCGGAGGCCGCTGGGCTGCTCGCTCTGCTGCTCCTGGTCGACGCCCGCCGCCCCGCCCGCACGGGCCCGGCAGGTGAGCTGATCCCCTTCGAGGAGCAGGACCGCGGCCGTTGGGACGCCGACCGCATTGCCGAGGGACTCGCCCTAGTCCCCGCGGCCCTGACGGCCGGTGCGCGGGTTGGGCCGTACGCGCTGCAGGCGGCGATAGCCGCCGTGCATGCCGAGGCCACCGGCGTCTCGACCACCGACTGGCCGCAGATCGTGGCGCTCTACGATCTCCTCGCGCGGGCGGCTCCATCACCGGTGGTTGACCTGAATCGGGCCGTGGCGATGGCTATGCGCGACGGCCCGCAGGTCGGCCTCGATGCGCTCGACTCCCTGGATGCGGATGCGCTGCGCGGCTACCACCTGCTCCCGGCAGCCCGCGCCTACTTGCTACGGCGGCTGGGCCGCACTGCCGAGGCAGCCGTCGCCTACCGGGCCGCACTGGAACTTGTGGGCAACGGCCAGGAGCGTGCCTACCTGCGTCGCAAGCTTGGGGAGCTGTGACGCAGGTGACGGCGGTGTCAGCAGGCAACATGGAGGTGTCGGGAAGCTCGAGCTGGTCGCGGGCGGAGCTCCGCCGCCAAGACCATCAGCCAGCGGGCGACTTCCCTGCGGGTGAGCACCAGCAGTTGCACGGCTTCGGCATCACCGGCTGGCAGGACGCGGCTGTCGGCACCGGTTTCTCCGCCGGCGACGTCTACGGTGCCTACCTCGCCGCCACCGCGTCCGGTCAGCTCACCGCCAGGGTGCAGGGAGCCCAGTGGTGGCAAGGGCCCGACGCGACGGAGGGAGCGGTGGCATGCGGATCGTTGTTGACCTCACCCGCTGCCAGGGCTGTGCGCAGTGCGTGTTTCTCGCGCCGAAGGTGTTCCCGTTGCGTGGGGAGGAGGGGCTGTTGTACTCCCCGGCCGTCCCCGACGAAGGTCCCGCTCGCGCTCGTCGCGCTGGACCGGATCGCGACCGGGGAGCTGGGCGCCGCGTGTCCGGTGGTCGTCGAGCCGGCCACGAGCAGTGTCGGGTCCACCGGACTGGCGGCGTTCCGGCATCCGGCCACCGTGGCGGTCGGCGATCTCCTGCTGATGATGCTCGCGGTGAGCGACAACGCCGCCGCGGACGCGCTGTTCACCCTCGTGCCGGCCGACGAGCTCGATGCCCGGCTGCGTGCCTGGGGATGTGGGGGCATTCGCCTGCGCCATCGAATGAACCGCATGTACGAGTGCACCGCCGGTGCCGCAGGCAACGACTTCTCGCTCGCCCTGGAGTTGGCCATCCGCGACGACCACTCGGGGCGGCACACCATCGAGACGTTGGATCCGGCGCATGCCCATGTCGGTACCGCCGCCGGTCTGGTCGACCTGTTGCAGCGGGTGTGGCGGGACGAGATCGCTCATCCCGACGCGAGTGCGGAACTGCATCGCTTGATGGGGCGGCAGGTGTTCACCCAGCGTCTGGCGAGCGAACTGCGCGCGGACACGCTCCGGGTGAGCGGCAGGACAGGCACGTTTCTGCATCTGCGGCACGAGGTCGGTGTGGTGGAGTCCGAGGCCGGTGACCGGGTTGCGATGGCCGCGCTCACCCGCTCCGACCGCCGGGCCAACCTCGCGCCGGACATCGACCTCGCCATCGGGACGGGCGCTCGGCCGGCCTTCGAGGCGCTGCGCCGCTGAGGCCCGGGCATGCCTGCGTCCCGTGACGACGGACCGAGAGTCCGTCGTCACGGAACGCGTTCACCGGGTCGTCTGCGCCTTGCCGGCGCCTCTTCGAGGAGTGGCCGACGTGACTGGCCAGTGCCTGGTGCGGGTGGTCAGTGCTGCGGGTGCGGGCGGGTGTGGAACATGGCCCGCCGCTCCTTGGTTTCGGCGCCCCGGTCGAGGTGGCGGCCGACATGGATGCGCAGCTGAATGGCGTGGAACACCTCCACCACACCCAGGACGATGGCCATGATGCCCACGACCAGGGTGAGTGCGGCGATCGAGCTGAACGGCGAGACGATCAGCACGATGCCGGCGAGGAGGGTGATGACGCCCAGGAAGATCTCCCAACCCCGTGCGGGCATTTCGGGAGCCGAACTCGCGGTCGCCGTCATCATGATGCCGCGGATCAGCCAGCTGAAGCCGATCCACAGGGCGAGCAGCAGGATCGACTGCATGATGCCCCGGAGGCTGATGAGCCCGAGGAGGATGCTCAGCGCACCCGTGATGAAGTGCAGGGCCCGCAGATGTCCGGGAATGTGTGTGCCGAAGGCCGCGGCGAGTTGGAAGACACCGGTGACCAACAGGTAGACGCCGAAGGCTATGCCGATGACGTGCAGGGTGCCGTGTGGCCACGCCAGGATGACCACGCCCAGGGCGATCGATGCCAGGCCGATGGTGATCAGGGCCTGCCAGCCGAGGTTCGCCAAGGGGCCGAGGGCCGCGCCCCCCGGTGTGCCGAAGGCTTCGCCTCCTGTGGTGCCGCCTTGGGCATGGGGTGGGGGGTTGTCGCCCGGGCTTGCAGTGGGGGATGTCATGCCGCTACCCCTCTCGTGAACAGCGCGGTCGGATGCAGACACCTCCATCGTCACCCCATCGGCCCTGTCCCGCTCGGGGAGGATTTCGGGCGGCTTTTCGGGGGGTTTCGCCGTACCATGACCGCTCCCGCAGGGGGCGGCGGCCGCACATGGACGGCCTGCGGCCCGGCGCTTCCCGCCCCTCCATTCAGCCCACCCGCCCACCCGCGACGGCTTCGGACTTCGTACCGTCGACGCATGGCGCATGACAGTGAAGCCGGCAGGCACGGGCCCAGAAAACTGTCCAGGACCCGGTACGAGCGTGAGCTGTACCGGTTGCAGACGGAGCTGGTGAAGCTCCAGGAGTGGGTCCGTGCCGAGGGCGCCCGGCTCGTCGTGATCTTCGAAGGCCGTGACGCGGCCGGCAAGGGCAGCACCATCAAGCGCGTCACCGCCTACCTCAACCCGCGGGTGGCGCGCATCGCCGCGCTCCCCCAGCCCACCGAACGCGAACGCACCCAGTGGTACTTCCAGCGCTATGCGGAGCACCTTCCGGCGGCGGGCGAGATCGTGCTGTTCGACCGGAGTTGGTACAACCGGGCCGGTGTCGAGCGGGTCATGGGATTCTGCACGCCCGTCGAGTACCAGCGCTTCCTCCAGCAGTGCCCGGTCTTCGAGCGCATGCTGGTCGAGGACGGCATCCTGCTCCGCAAGTACTGGTTCTCGGTCAGCGACGAGGTGCAGGAGGAGCGCTTCCGCCAACGCCTGGACGACCCGACCCGGCGCTGGAAGCTCTCCCCCATCGACCTCGAATCGCTGACCCGCTGGGAGGACTACTCCCGGGCCAAGGACGACATGTTCGTCCACACGGACATCCCCGAGGCGCCGTGGTACGTCGTCGAGAGCGACGACAAGCGGCGGGCCCGGGTCAACATGATCGCCCATCTGCTGTCGACCGTGCCGTACCACGACGTCACCCCGCCCCTGTTGGAACTCCCGCGCCGGCCGCCGAGCACGGGCTATCGACGGCCGCCGCGCGATCTGCAGACCTATGTGCCCGACCACGCTGCCGACCTGGAGAAGTGAACGGGACGGGGCCAGGCGTCGGTGGCCGGGTGACCGGCCCGCATCGCTGGCTCAGTTGCCGGGCGGCGAGGTGCCGGCGCTCGGGCGGGTGGGCGCTCTCCGCCGCTTGTCGGCGGGTGTCTGGCGGAGGTGGCGTACGGCCTCGTCGTAGCGGATGGTGACGAGGCGGGCGACGGCGTCGTGGGCGCCCAGGGGGGCGGTGGTGAGGCCGGCTCCGGAGCGGGCGGTGCGACGGGCGAAGTGGCCGGGGCTCAGCAGGTACTCGGCGATGGCGATGCGGGGGTGGCCGGCGGCGCGCAGTGCGGCGACGGCCTCGGCCGGGGTGGGGCCGGTGGCGCAGAGGTAGGCGGGGACGACGGGGCCGCCGTGCGGGAGGCGGGTGCGGAGCAGTTCCGCCATGGCCGCGGTGTCGGCGTTGGCGCGCGGGTCGGTGGAGCCGGCGGCGGCCAGGACGAGGGCTCCGTTGTCGGCGTGCTCGTCCGGTTGCCAACCTGCCTGGTGCAGCCGGTCGGTGAGTGCCTCGGCGAGGAGCGGGTCGGGGCCGAGTGCGCGGGCGATCCGGGCGTGCAGGTGGGGGGCGTCGGCCAGGGCGGCGGGGATGTCGACGCGGATGTGGTAGCCGGTTCCGAGCAGCAGGGGGACCACGACCACCTCGCCGGCCAGGCCGGCCAGGGCCTCGGGGAGGGAGGGGGTGAGCAGGTCCAAGTAGCAGTGCTGGAGGGGGAGTTCGGGGCGCTGTTCGCGGGTTCGGGAGATGAGGGCTTCGGTGGCGGCTGCGCCCTGTGGGTCGCGTGTTCCGTGGGCGACGGCCAGCAGGGTCGGGGGGCGGGTCATCGTGTCGCCAGTCGGTAGCCGCGCTTGGGGACGGTGCGGATCAGGTCGCCGTGCCTGCCCAGTGCCTGGCGTAATCGGCCGACGGCGGCCTCGACGGCGTGTTCGTCCGCGTCGGAACCGGCCCAGGCGCGGCGCAGCAGTTCGGCGCGGCTGAGCACCCAGCCGGGGTGTTCGGCGAGGGCGCGGAGCACGGTGGTGCCCTTGGGCGAGAGCCAGTAGCTTTCGTCGTCGACCAGGAGGGCGCTGCCCTGGAGCACCAGGTCGTGGCCGTCGACCTGGAGCGTCCGGCGGCTGCAGTGCGGCAGTTCCTCGGTGACGGTGCGTACCAGGGCGCCGAGGCGGCCGCGTTCGGGCCAGAGCACGGGCAGTCCGGCGTCCAGGAGCTGGCGGGCGCAGACGGGGCCGACGCAGACGGCGAGCACGTCGGTGCGCAGGGCCTCGATCACCTGCTCGTGGAGGCCGGCCGCGGTGGCGGTGGCCAGGAAGGCGGCGATCGCGGGAGCGCTGGTGAAGGTGAGGGCGTGGATCTCGCGTCGGGCGGTCTGCTCGATCAGGCGTCGTACGGGGGCGGGGTCCTCCGGTGGTGCCCATCGGTAGATGTGTACCGGGATCACCTCCGCGCCGCGTTCGCGTAATGCGGCGGCGAACGCCTCCAGCGGCAGGCCGTGTTCCTGTACCGCGATCCGGCGGCCTTCGAGGGGGCGGGCCAGGAGCCAGGTGAGCAGGTCGTCGGTGGCCTCGGTCGGTGGTGACCAGCTCTCGTCCAGGCCGCTGGCCCGCACCGCGCCGGTGGCCTTCGGGCCGCGGGTGAGGACGATCGCGGCGCGGCAGGCGGCGGCGAGTTCCGCGCCCCAGCCCCAGCCCTCGGCGGCGCTCATCCATCCGCGCCAGCCGACTCCGGTGGTTGCCACCACGTAGTCCAGCGGTCTGGCCAGGCACTGTCGGGTGGCGCGGCGGAGTCCGTGGTCGTCCTCCAGCGGGAGGATGCGCAGGGCGGGTGCCTCGACCACACGGGCGCCGCGGCGGGTGAGGAGGGCGACGAGTTCCTCTCTCCGGCGTACGGCGGTGACCCCTACGGTGAAGCCGGTCAGTGGGAGATCGGCACCACTGGCGGGGGCGGTGGGGAGAGAGGGCGTGGCAGTTCCCATAAGTGCAGGGTCGGGCATGTCGGTTACTCGCAGGTTGCTCAATGATCACAGCGATGTTAGCGAATCGTTCGCTGTGTGTACGGCATATGTCAGAGGTCTCACCACCTGGCAACGGTGGTGTGAGCAAGACGTATCACGGGCGCAACACCGCAGGTAAGGCGGTGTAACGCGATGCGGTCAAGGTCGTGGGCATGACCGACAGCAGCGCCACTGCGACGCACTGCCCGTACTGCTCGCTCCAGTGCGGTATGCGGCTCAGTGGCGGGGCGGCCCCGCAGGTGCGGGAGCGCGCCGACTTCCCGGTCAACCGGGGCGCGCTGTGCGGCAAGGGGCAGCATGCCGCGGCGCTGCTGGCGCCGGCGGCGCGGCTGACCACGCCGCTGATGCGGGACCGGGGCGAACTGCGGTCCGTGAGCTGGGCGGTGGCGCTGGACCGGGTGGCGGCCGGCCTGTCCGCGGTGCGGGCGGAGCACGGCGCGGACGCGGTGGGGGTCTTCGGCGGTGGTGGGCTGACCAACGAGAAGGCCTACCAGCTCGGCAAGTTCGCGCGGGCGGCGCTGGGAACCGCGTCGATCGACTACAACGGCCGGTTCTGTATGTCCTCGGCCGCCGCCGCGAATCGGCTGGCGTTCGGGCTGGATCGCGGACTGCCGTTCCCGCTGGCGGACATCCCGCACACCGGGTGCCTGATCCTGGTCGGTGCCAATCCGGCCGAGACGATGCCGCCCGCCCTGCGCTACTTCCGTGAAGTGCGGGAGGACGGCGGCACGTTGATCGTGGTGGATCCGCGTCGGACGCGGACCGCCGAGCAGGCCGACCTGCATCTGCAACCGCTGCCCGGCACCGACCTCGCGCTGGCGCTCGGTCTGCTGCACGTGCTGATCGCCGACGGCCTGGTCGACGCGGAGTTCGTCGCCGCGCGCACCACGGGGTTCGCGCGGGCCCGGGCGGCCGCGATGGCGCACTGGCCGGAGCGCGTGGAGCGGATCACCGGTGTGCCGGTGGCGCAACTCCGTCTCGCGGCACATCACTTCGGGCGGGCCCGGACCGGCATGGTGCTCTCCGCGCGCGGCCCCGAGCAGCAGAGCAAGGGCACCGACACCGTCGGCGCCTGGATCAACCTCTGCCTCGCCACGGGCAAGGCCGGCCGGCCGCACTCCGGCTACGGCTGTCTGACCGGCCAGGGCAACGGCCAGGGCGGACGCGAACACGGCCAGAAGGCCGATCAGCTCCCCGGTTACCGCTCCATCGAGGACCCGGCCGCCCGTGCCCATGTCGCCGCGGTCTGGGGCGTCGCCCCGGAGGCGCTGCCGCGCTCGGGGCGTACCGCCTACGAGCTGCTGGACAGCCTCGGCCGGTCCGGTCCGGAGGGGGTGCGCGCGCTGCTGGTGATGGGGTCCAATCCAGTGGTCTCCGCGCCGCGCGCCGCCCATGTCACCGCGCGACTGCGGGCGTTGGACCTGCTGGTCGTCTCCGATGTGGTGCTCTCGGAGACCGCGCAGCTGGCCGATGTGGTGCTGCCGAGCACCCAGTGGGCGGAGGAGACCGGCACGCTGACCAACGTGGAGGGGCGGGTGGTCCTGCGGCAGCAGGCGACCGCTCCCCCGCCCGAGGTCCGCAGCGATCTGTGGATCCTGCGCGAGCTGGCCGAACGTCTGGGTGGTGAGGGGGACGGCGGGCAACACCCCGTCACTCGGGTCCGGTTCGACGACGATCCGGAGGCCGTCTTCGCCGAGCTGCGTCGGGCCTCGGCGGGCGGGCAGGCGGACTACGCGGGCATCAGCTACGACCGGATCCGCGCCGAGGACGGTGTCTTCTGGCCCTGTCCGAGCGAGGAGCATCCCGGGACGCCGCGTCTCTTCCTGGACTCCTTCGCCACGCCCGACGGTCGGGCGCGGTTCGCCGCGGTCGGCCACCGGCCGGCGGCGGAGGAGCCCGATGCGGAGTATCCGCTGTACCTGACCACCGGCCGGGTGCTGGCGCAGTACCAGAGCGGTGCGCAGACCCGCCGGGTCACCGCGCTCACCGACGCCGTGCCCGGCCCGTTCGTGGAACTGCATCCGCGGCTGGCGGCGCGGCTCGGTGTCGCGGAGGGTGCGCCGCTCGCGGTGGTCTCCCGGCGCGGCCGGGCCGTCGCCCCGGCGCGGATCACCGAGGCGATCCGGCCGGACACGGTCTTCATGCCGTTCCACTGGCCCGGTCCCGGCCGGGCCAACACGGTGACCAATCCCGCGTTGGATCCGACGTCGAAGATGCCCGAATTCAAGGTCTGCGCCGTGCGGTTGGAAGCGTTGCAAGGGGAGCGGGAACGCGTCGCGGGGAGCGGTGAGCGCATATGAAGGAGCCTCGTATAGCGGTCGTCGGGGCGGGTATGGCCGCGGCGCGGTTCGCCGAGCGGTACCACGCGCTGGGCGGGTCCGGGCGGGTCACGCTCTACGGCGCCGAGCCGCGCGCCCCGTACAACCGCGTCCTGCTCGCCCACGTGCTGACCGGCCGCTATGACGCCGAGGCCCTCACTCTGCCGTCCGGGGATGCGGTCGTGCGGCCCGGCTGCGAGGTGGTGGCCGTCGACACCGCGGCGCGCACGCTTGCCCTCGCGGACGGTCGGAGTGCGGCGTACGACGAGCTGGTGCTGGCCACCGGTGCCAATCCGGTGCTGCCGCCCGTGCGCGGTCTGCGCCGTGGCGACGGGCGCGGGCTGCGGGACGGTGTGCACGCCCTGCGGACGCTTGCCGACTGCGCCCGGCTCGCGGAGGACGCCGTCCACGCCAAGCGGGCCGTCGTCGTCGGCGGTGGGGTGCTGGGGGTGAGTGCGGCGCGGGCGCTGGCCGCGCTCGGGCTCGAGGTGGAGATCGTGCACCAGGCCCCGTACTTGGTGGAGCGCCAACTCGACGCGGAGGCCGCGACCGCGTTGCGGGGCGCCCTGCGCGCGTTGGGCGTCGAGGTCTATCTCGGCAACCGCGCCCGGGCCCTGACCGAGGACGGCGAGGTCGAGCTGGCCAACGGCTATCGGCTGGGCACCGATCTCGTGGTGCTGGCCTGCGGTGTGCGGCCGCGTACCGCGCTCGCGCATGCCGCGGGCCTGGCGGTCGGCGCGGGAGTCGTCGTCGACGACGCCCTCGCGACCTCCGCCCGGCGGGTGCACGCGCTCGGCGACTGCATCCAGCACCGCGGCATCGTCCACGGGCTGGCCGAACCGGCCTGGGAGCAGGCGGACGTGCTCGCCGCCCGGCTCTCCGGTGCCGCCCCGGACGCCCGCTACACCGGCTCCCGGCCGCTGGCCCGGCTCAGCGCCGGGCCGCTGGAGTACGCGGCCTTCGGCGAGGTCCACCTCGACGAGAGCGCCCCGGGTGCCGACCCGGGACTGGCCGTGGTGCGTCTGGCCGATGCCACTCGCGGCAGCTACAAGAAGCTCGTGCTGCGCGGGGACCGCCTGGTCGGCGCGATCCTCCTCGGCGACCTGACCACCGTCGGCGACCTCGCCCGCGCACTGGAGCGCGACGAGCCGCTGCCCGATCACCCTCTGCACCTGCTCACGACCCTCGGAGCCGCCTCATGACGCAGCGCCCCTCGAACCGCCCGCTCAAGGACCTGGTCCTGGTCGGCCATGGCATGGTCGGCCAGCGCTTCCTGGAGACCTTCGTCGAGCAGCCCGGCGCCGCGCGGTGGCGGATCACCGTGCTCGCGGAGGAACCCCGCGCGGCCTATGACCGGGTCCATCTGACCTCGTGGTTCTCCGGCACCAGCACCGAGGAGCTCTCCCTGACCCCGGCCGGTTTCCTCGCCGAGCACGGCATCGACCTGCGGCTGTCCGACCCGGCGACCGCGATCGACCGCGACGCCCGCACCGTCGGCTGCGCCTCCGGCGCGACGCTGCGCTACGACGCGCTGGTGCTGGCCACCGGCTCCGCCCCGTTCGTGCCGCCGGTCCCCGGCCACGACGCCCCCGGCTGCCACGTCTACCGCACCATCGAGGACCTGCAACGCATCCGGGCCGAGGCGGAGTCGGACGGTACCCGGATCGGTGTGGTCGTCGGCGGCGGGCTCCTGGGGCTGGAGGCCGCCGGCGCGCTCACGGCCCTGGGCCTGACGACCCATGTCGTGGAGTTCGCCCCGCGCCTGATGGCCCTCCAGGTCGACGAGGGCGGCGGCCGACTGCTGCGCCGCAAGATCGAGGATCTCGGGGTCTATGTGCACACCGGGGCGGGCACCCAGTCCCTCGTCACCGGCGACGACGGCCGGGTCCGCGCCATGGGGCTGTCCGACGGCCGCGAGCTCCCCGCCGACCTGGTGGTCTTCTCCGCCGGTGTGCGGCCGCGCGATCAGCTGGCCCGTGACTGCGGACTGCCGGTCGGGGAGCGCGGCGGCATCGTCGTCGACGAGCGCTGCCGCACCCGGGACCCGTACGTCCATGCCATCGGCGAGTGCGCGCTGACCGTCGACGGCAGGGTCTACGGTCTGGTCGCGCCCGGCTATGCGATGGCGGAGACCGCCGCCCGCTCGCTGCTCTCCGAAGAGCAGGGGCAACTGCCCGAGGACCAGCACCTCTTCACCGGGGCGGACACCTCCACCAAGCTCAAACTGCTCGGGGTCGACGTCGCGAGTTTCGGCGATGCGCACGGCGCCACGGAGGGCGCGGCCGACGTCCTTTACACCGACAGCCGGGCCGGGATCTACAAGAAGCTGGTCATCGGCCGGGACGGTCGGCTCCTCGGCGGGGTGCTGGTCGGTGACACCGAGTCCTACGGCCTGCTGCGCCCCCTCTCGATGGGCGGCAAGCCGCTCACCACCGCGCCCGAGCAGCTGGTGCTGCCCGCCGGGCTCGCGCCGGCGGCCGGGCCGGCCGTGCTGCCGGACGACGCGGTCGTCTGCTCCTGCCACAACGTCACCAAGGGCGCCCTCCGCGCCGCGGTGTCCGAGCAGGGCTGCACCACCGTTCCCGAGGTCAAGAAGTGCACCAAGGCCGGTACCGGCTGCGGTAGTTGTGTCAAGCAGCTCGGCACGCTCGTGGCCGAGGAGCTGGCGGCCGGCGGCGTCACCGTCGACACCGGCCTGTGCGAGCACTTCGGGCACACCCGTGCCGAGCTCTACGAGATCGTCCAGGTGGCCGGGATCGCCACCTTCGGGGAGCTGCTGGACCGGTACGGGCGGGGCGGTGAGGGCTGCGAGATCTGCAAGCCGGTCGTCGCCTCGATCCTGGCGAGCCTGGCCGGTGGCCACATCCTCGACGGGGAGCAGGGCGCCCTCCAGGACACCAACGACCACTTCCTCGCCAACTTGCAGCGCAACGGCTCCTATTCGGTCGTCCCGCGGGTCCCCGGTGGTGAGATCACTCCGGAGGGTCTGATCACCATCGGGGAGATCGCCCGCGACTTCGGCCTCTACACCAAGATCACCGGCGGTCAGCGCATCGACCTCTTCGGCGCCTCCGTCGACCAGCTCCCCCTGATCTGGCGCCGCCTGGTCGATGCCGGCTTCGAGTCCGGCCACGCCTACGGCAAGTCGCTGCGGACGGTGAAGTCCTGCGTGGGCGAGACCTGGTGCCGCTACGGCGTGCAGGACTCGGTCGGGCTCGCCATCGAACTGGAGCTGCGCTACCGGGGGCTGCGCTCGCCGCACAAGATCAAGGCGGCTGTCTCGGGCTGTGCCCGCGAGTGCGCCGAGGCCCAGGGCAAGGACTTCGGCATCATCGCCACCTCCGCGGGCTGGAACCTCTACATCGGCGGCAACGGCGGTATGACGCCCCGCCATGCCGACCTGCTGGCGGCCGACCTGGACAAGAAGACCCTGATCCAGACGATCGACCGGTTCCTGATGTTCTATCTGCGCACCGCCGACCGCCTGGAGCGCACCGCTACCTGGCTGGACCGGATCGACGGCGGCCTGGACCACGTCCGAGCGGTGGTGCTGGACGACTCGCTGGGCATCTGCGCCGAGCTCGAACTGCAGATGGAGCGTCATATCGACCGCTACGAGGACGAGTGGGCCGCGGTGCTCGCCGATCCGGAACGGCTGCGCCGCTTCACCTCCTTCGTCAACGCCCCCGGCACCCCCGACCCGGCCGTGACCTTCGTGCCCGAGCGCGGCCAGATCCGCCCGGCCCGTCCCGGCGAGGACGGGCACCCCCTCACCCCGGCGCTGGTCGCCGGCCCCCGACTGGAGGTACGCACCGCATGACCGACACGGCACCCCGGACCAGCACGGCGAACGGGACCAGCGCGCCGGTGGAGACAGGCACGGCACTCGGGGCGGGCCCGGCGGTCGGCACCGTGGAGATCCAGGACGGCCAGGAATGGACCCGGGTCTGCGCCTATGACGAGCTCACCCCCGGGCGCGGCGTCGCCGCCCTCAGCGCCGGTGGCCGGCAGGTCGCGGTCTTCCGGGACCGCGCGGGCGGGTTGTACGCGGTCGACAACCGCGATCCGTTCAGCGGCGCCCATGTCCTCTCGCGCGGCATCCTGGGCAGCCGCGCGGGCGCACCGACCCTGGCCTCACCGATGTACAAGCAGACCTTCGACCTGCGCGACGGCCGCTGCCTGGACGAGGAGACCGCCCCCGACGGCCGCCCCGCGATCCTGCGCACCTTCCCGGTCCGCGTGGCGCCGCCCACCGCATAGCGCCCGCGCACCACACCCCGTGCGCGTGCCGTAGGTCCGGGCATCCCCTCTACGGCACGCTGCTCGCGGGCGTCGGCGGCGGCTCGATGCCGCGTCCCCCCACCGCCGACGCCCGCCCATAACGGTCGAAAACCCAGCTCATCAGGGCCCCGTCAAGAGGTCCGGGCAGCGCTTGCGGCCGGCTGCCGCATGGCATTCGATGGTGACGTGAACAGCGCCTGGCCCCTGCCCGAGCATCCGCCCCATCCGGCGGACCCGCAGCACGCCTCGCGCTGCCCGGAGACCGCTCCCGCCCCCTGACACGTCTCCGCACGCCGCACCCGCAGGCCACCGCGACCTGACGACTGGGCCCCCTTTTGCGTACCCGGACTCCCTCACGCTGAGGGCCGGTTCGGCGCACCCATCGTCGCTCAGGCTCCCGCGCGGGCCCCAGCCCTCCCCTCCCCCGCGCCAGTCCGAAGGAGCCCTCATGTTCGAAGTGTCGCCCCATCAGCTCCCGGGTCTCGCCGGCCGGTTCGCCGACGGCCCCCCTGGCGCGACGGCGCTCTCCCACCACGCGCTGATCAGCGGCGCCGGTCGCTGGTGGGTCGACCGGGTGCACGCCCCTCGCGCGGTGGCCGTCTCCTGCGCCGACCATGTGCTCTTCCGCGGCGACCCCACCGCGCTGGCGCCGCTCTCCCTGGCCGGATTCGCCGCCCACTACGTCCAGGCGCCCGCCCGCTTCCTGCCCCTGCTGGGCAGCTCGTTCGACCTGCTCGTGCCCTGGGAACGCATGGTGTACCTGCACCGCGTGCCGGTTGCCGTGCCGCGTACGCCCCGTGGCGTGAAGGTGCGCCGACTGGTTCCCCAGGACGCCGAGGCACTGAGCGCACTTGACGCGAACAACTCCTGGATTCAGGCCAGTTGGGGTGGGCCGGCAGGGCTCGCCGCCTCCGGGCACGGCTGGGGCGCCTTCCATGCGGGCCGTGTCCTGGCCGTCGCCTGTACGTACTTCCGCGGCAGCACATACGAGGACATCGCCTGTGTGACCCTGCCCGAACACCGCCGCCAACGCCTCGCCCTCGCCTGCGTCACCGCCCTGTGCCGGGACATCGCCGCCCGGGGCCACACCCCGAGCTGGACCTGCTCCCGCGACAACCGCGCCAGCCGCCTCCTCGCCTGGACCGCCGGCTTCCGCCTGACGGACGAGTACGTCCACTACGTCACCGGCCAACCGGTCCGGCAAGGCGCCGGGCTCCTCGTGGAAACCACGGAGCCGTTCGCGATGACCGAGGTCGGCTAGAGCCGGGCCTCCCCCTCTGTCACAGCAATCCTCGACGGACCGTCAGCACTGCGTTTTCTGACCACCGGTGATCACGCCTCAGCTCCGCACGGGCCGATATCCGCTGCCCTGGCGCCGCCACCGCCCCACGGGCCCCTCGCGCGCCTCGTCGTGGGCAACGTCCACGCCATCCCGGCCAGGACGTCGTCAGGGTCATAGCGGTTGGGCTCAACGGTCGAGCGGGATGTGATGCCCCGTCAGTCAACCCGGAGCGTCAGACGTCTCTCGCCGCCGATCGCTTGCGTCCGACCGGGTTCTTGATACCCCCCTACGGCTCGTTGCCAGGTTCGTGTACGGACCGTAACTGGTACTTAGATCGGTATGAGACGAAAATCCTATTCATCGCCGTTTGGCCTACATTCGGGATTTTCCCGTCTGGCCGCGGCAGCGCTGGCGCTCTTTGTCGGTGCCGGCATGTCGACGACGGCGGATGCCGTCGGCCCCTCGCACACCCAGCCCGTCAAAGCCCACGCGCGCCAGGGCAACGGTTCGCCGCTGGTCCAGGAGACGTTTACGCAGGCCACGGCACCGGAGTTCACTGGGGTGGGGTCGGCCTGTCTCACCGGTGCACCGACCGCCGCCGCACCGGGGCCGGGGGACCATCCCCTCGGCGGCTGCCCTCCGAGCACCGGCCCGGTGCCTCCGCCGAACGGTGCGCCGCACGGCTACCTCCAGCTGACCGACGCGTCCAACGACCAGTCAGGTGCCGTCCTCTACAACCAGGCACTGCCCGCCAACGAGGGTCTCAACGTCACGTTCGACCAGTGGCAGTACGGGAGCACCACCCCGAACACCCCCGCCGACGGGATCTCGTTCTTCCTGGTCAACGGTGACACCGCACTGACCCAGCCGGGGGCCTTCGGCGGCAGCCTCGGGTACGCGCAGAAGCTTCCCAACGACGACCCCAACGCCACGTTCCTGCCCGGCGTGGACCGCGGCTACCTGGGCGTCGGCCTCGACGTCCTCGGGAACTACTTCGGTGACTGGGAGCACCGTGGCAACGGTTGCCCCAACCGCTCGCCCGCCGGTACGGCATTCCATGTGCCCGCACCCGGCCCCAACATGGTCACGGTGCGCGGCCCCGGCGACGGTTTTGAGGGCTACTGCTTCCTGACCGCCACCACCAGCAACTTCACCACGACCGGCCCGTGGCCGTCGACCCTCCCCGGAAAGTTGCAGGGGCCGCTGACGACGCTGCCCCCGGGCGTCACCCCCGCCGAGGCGGAGACCGCGCTCGAACCGTCGCGCCGCAGGGTGCACATCGAGCTCACCCCGGCGCCCAACCCGGTGCTGACGGTGTCGATCGACTTCAATGACGGTACCGGCTCCCACCAGGTGCTCAGCACGCCCGCACCGACCCCGGTGCCCCCCACCTACAAGTTCGGTTTTGCGGGCTCCACCGGCTCCTTCACCGACGTCCACCTCATTCGCAACGTGGACGTCACCAGTGACCAGCCACTTCCGGAGCTGAACCTCGTCAAGCAGGTGCGGCAACCGCTACCAGGTGATCTGGTCGCCGGCACCCAGGTGCCCTATGACTTCGTGGTGACCAACTCCGGAACGACGGACATCACCGATCTCGCGGTCAACGACCCGAAGATCGGCCCGGTGTCGTGTCCCACAACGACACTGGCGAGCGGTCATACAGTGACCTGTACCGCGACCTATACCGTCACAGCCGCCGATGTGAGACATGGCTCCATCGACAACACCGCCACCGCGACAGGCAATTCGAACGGTACGCCAGTCACCTCGCCGCCATCCTCGGAGAGCGTGCCCATCGAACGACCACCCGGCCTGGAGGTGGAGAAGAAGGCCACCACCCCCGGTCCGTACGCCGTCGGGCAGACGGTCGAATTCGCCTACACCGTCACCAACACGGGCGGCACGGAGCTGACCAACGTCCATGTGAACGACGACCACGTCCACAACATCACGTGTGACTCGACCACACTGACGCCTGCGGAAACCCCGGGTGATACCACCACCTGTCGCGGCACCTACACGATCACCGCGAACGACGGCACGGTCGGCCACGTGACCAACATCGCCACGGCGACCGGCACCTCGAACGGCCAGGAGATCACCTCTCCGGAGACCGAGCAGACGCTGGAGGTGGGCGCGCCCCACATCTCGCTGACCAAGCAGGCGACGTCGCCGGGTCCGTTCACCGTCGGAAGCACGGTCGACTACACCTACAGCGTCACCAACACCGGTACTCTCCCGTTGCACGACGTGCTGGTCAGTGACGACCGCGTCGCCGACATCACCTGTGACGCGACCACGCTCGCCCCCGGCGCCACAACCACCTGCCACGGCATCTACACCGTCACGCAGGCCGACCTCGACAACTGCAACAACACCATCCCCTGCACCGTCACCAACGTGGCGACGGCGGCGGGCACCGACCCGCAGGGCAACCAGATCGCCAGCGAGCCCTCCGACGCCACCATCACCGTGACGCCGGCGCCCACGCCTCAGATCTCGCTGAAGAAGGAGGTGACCTCGCAAGGGCCGTTCACCGTCGGGAGCACGGTCGACTACACCTACACCGTCACCAACACCGGCAACACCCCGCTCCGCGACGTGACCGTCACCGACGACCGCGTCACCAACGTCACCTGCGAAACGACGACACTGGGCCCCGGGGCCTCCGCCACCTGCCACGGCACCTACACCGTCACCGAAGCCGACGCCACAGCCGGCCACGTGACCAACACAGCAACCGCCAGCGGCACCGACCCGCAAGGGCAAACGGTCACCAGCGAACCCTCCCAGGTCACCATCACCGTCCAACCCGCACCCGCGCCCCACATCACCGTCAAGAAAGAGGTGACCTCGCAGGGGCCGTTCACCGTCGGGAGCACGGTCGACTACACCTACACCGTCACCAACACCGGCAACACCCCGCTCCGCGACGTGACCGTCACCGACGACCACGTCACCAACGTCACCTGCGAAACGACGACACTGGGCCCCGGGACCTCCACCACCTGCCACGGCACCTACACCGTGACCCCGGAAGACGGCACCGTCGGCCATGTGACCAACACGGCGACGGCGAGCGGCACCGACCCGCAGGGGCAGACGGTCACCAGCGAACCCTCCCAGGTCACCATCACCGTGACGCCGGCGCCCGCGCCCCACATCACCGTGAAGAAAGAGGTGACCTCGCAGGGGCCGTTCACCGTGGGAAGCACGGTCGACTACACCTACACCGTCACCAACACCGGCAACACCCCGCTCCATGACGTGACCGCCAATGACGACCGCGTCACCAACGTCACCTGTGAGGCGACCACGCTCGAACCTGGGGCCTCGACCACCTGCCACGGCACCTACACGGTCACCGAAGCCGACGCCACAGCCGGCCACGTGACCAACACGGCGACCGCCAGCGGCACCGACCCGCAGGGGCAGACGGTCACCAGCGAACCCTCCCAGGTCACCATCACCGTGACGCCGGCAACCGCAGCGCACATCACGTTGAAGAAGGAGGTGACCTCGAGGGGGCCGTTCACCGTGGGAAGCACGGTCGAGTACACCTACACCGTCACCAACACTGGCAACACCCCGCTCCATGACGTGACGGTCAGGGACGACCTCGTCTCCCATGTGACCTGTGAGGCGACCACGCTCGAACCCGGGGCCTCGACCACCTGTCACGGCACGTTCACGATCACCCAGGCCGACATCGACAAGTGCAAGATGCCCCAGGGCGGCGAGGATCACGGCAAGACCTGCACCATCACCAACGTGGCGGTGGCGACGGGCATCGACCCGCAGGGTCAGAAGGTCACCAGCGAGCCCGCTCGGGCCACCATCACCGTGAAGGTGGAGAAGCGCCCCTGCCCGCCCGACGGTGGTCACAAGCCGTGCCGTCCGAAGCCTCCCGGCCATCGGCCTCCTGGTGGCCACAAGCCGCCCCACGGGAACCGGCCGCCCTGCGGTCACATGCCTCCCGGCGGCCACCTGCCCCTTGGCGGCAACCGGCCTCCCTGCGGCGAGATGCCGCCTGGCGGCCCCATGGTTACCGGCCACGGGAGTGACGCGCGAATCGCACCCGAGATGCGCTGAAACCCGATGGTCTAGGGAGCACCCTTCGTAGTTCGCTCCACCGAGCCCCCTCCGGACATTCCGGAGGGGGCTCGGCGCGTTCCCGGCCGGCTCGGTCGGTGTGCTGTGCGGTCCGGCGTGTCTACGGCTTCGGGCCTGAGGGGTCGGCGTCGGCTGCTGCCCGTCCCAGGAAGAGGCTGGTGAGCACCTTCACGGGTGCGCGTCCGCCGTGTTCCTCGACGATGCGGGCGGTCTCGTCGAGGATCAGATGTCGGGACTCGGGCGGGAGTGCGCGGTAGCCGGCGTAGGAGGCGAGCAGGCCGATGAGCTCCGGCGTGGAGCGTTCGTGTACGGAGGTGTAGAGGCGGTGGTCGGGGTCGAGGAAGCCGTTGGCCGTCATATCGCGCCACTGGCGGGCCTGTGGGCCCCGGCGGGCGGGCCGGGGACCGGGGTCGAGGAGGGTGTCCGCCGGTATCGCGATGCCGCGTCGGGTGTGGGCGGCGGTGAGCCGGTCCGCCAGTTCGCCGCTCTGGAGGAACCAGTGGTTCCAGAAGAGGGCTATCGCTCCGCCCGGAGAGAGCGCGGCCCGGGCCCGGGCCCAGCGCACGGCTGGATCGACCCAGTGCCAGGCCTGGGCGCTGTACAGCAGTCCGTAGTGTCGCGTGGGACGCCAGGACTCGAAGTCGGTGATGGTGATGGTGACTTGAGGCAGTTGTGCGCAGCGGTGGCCGAGGACCTGGGCCATGCGGGCGTCCGGTTCGATGCATGTCACCGGGATGCCGGCCCGCGCGAAGGGCAGTGTCGCCTTGCCCGTTCCGGC
The DNA here is from genome assembly GCF_044754325.1 of Streptomyces sp. NPDC093097. NCBI lineage: Bacteria > Bacillati > Actinomycetota > Actinomycetes > Kitasatosporales > Streptomycetaceae > Streptomyces > Streptomyces sp. NPDC093097. Next base: position 24,467 of record NZ_JBIVOW010000028.1, on the reverse strand, counting down.
ACCGGCTTCCAGTGCCGGCTCGCCCTCTCCGAGGGCGGCGAAGTCCAGGACGTCCTCGATGAGTTGCCGGGGGTAGCCGGGCCTGGCCGTGTCGTACTGTTCGGCGTCGTCGCCGAAGATGTGGCGACGTGCCCGCGTCGGTGCCGGGTCGTCGCCGGGAGTTCCCTGCGGCATGAGCGTCAGCGTAGGCGACGCGCGCTGCGGGTGGGAGGGGGCGATTATGCGGTGTCGGAGTGCGGACGTCCGTCGTCCTCGGCGGTGTTCTGACCACCTGTGGTGAACAGCCTGTTGAGGTGGTGGTCGAGGGCGGTGAGCGCTTCCTGGGGTGCGACCACGTCCAGTTCGATGAGGGTGCTGAAGCCGGTGAGTGCGAGGAGCAGGTTGGTCTCGGCCACCGGGTCGCGGTCGGGGCCGATGTGGCCGTCGGCGATGGCCCGGCGGAGCAGTTGCTCGATGAGCAGGCGTCCTTGGGCCATGCCGTCGCGTGCCTGTGCGTGGATGTTCTCGTTGTGCAGCGCCTCCAGGACGTAGGCGGCGCTCATCCGGCTGGCCGCGCGGGCGTCGGCGTGCAGGGGGAGCATCTCCGTGAGCATCACCCGGATTACGTCGCGGGGGTGCGGTCGGTCGCCCAGTGCCGCAAGGCCCTGGGCGATGCGCTGTGTCTGCTGTTCGGTCGCGAGCTCCATGGCGAAGGAGAGCATCGCTTCCCGGGAGGTGAAGTAGTGCTGGAGCGCGCCGTGGGAGATGCCGGCTTCCTTCGCGACCTCGCGGACGGACAGCTGGGAGACGCCGCGTTGCTCCACCACCTGCCAGAGCGCCCGGGCGATCTCTTCACGGCGTTCGCGATGATCCACCTGCTTCGGCATCGTCGCGTCCTCCGTGGCCTTCCGCTTCCCGCTCGTACGGCCGACATCATACGCGTGGCCGAAATCCCTGGCCCGTGGGCGTCGGGGGGTGGGCGACGGCCGCGGGGTGCGGCCGGCGGGAGCGCGGTCGGCGGGAGCGCGGTCGGCGGGAGCGCGGCTGCGCGCCGGGGCGTGTTCCGCCCCGGCGCGTGCCGTCGGGTCAGCAGCTCAGGTGGTCGCCTGGCGTGGTCCCGAGGATCTGCGTGAAGCGCTTGTAGTTGTCGATCCGGCTCTGCACCTGGCCGGGGTTGCCGCCGTTGCACTCGATGGAACCGTTGATGCTGCGGATGGTTTCACCGAAGCCGCGGCCGTTGACGATGGCGTCGTGCGGGGTCATGGTGCCCGCGCCGTTCTGGGTGTTCCAGAACCAGAGCCCGGTCTTCCAGGAAACGGCGGGGTCCTTCTCCACCAGGTACGGGTTGTGGAGCAGGTCGATGCCCAATGCGTCGCCGGCGGCCTTGTAGTTGTAGTTCCAGCTGAGCTGGAGCGGACCGCGTCCGTAGTAGGCGGCCTGACCGGCCGGGCATCCGTACGGCTTGCTGGCGTCGCAGTAGTGGGGGTAGTTGCCGGTGTTCTGTTCCACCACGTAGACGAGTCCGCCGGTCTCGTGGCCGACGTTCGCCAGGAAGGCCGCGGCCTCCTGGCGCTTGACGGTGTCGTTCCCGGTGTTCGCAAACTTCGGGTAGGCGCTCAGCGCGGAGACCAGGCCCTGGTAGGTGTAGAACTTGTTCCGGTTCGGGAACATCTGGTTGAACTGCGCCTCGCTGACGACGAATCCCTCGATTCGGGTGCCGGCGCCGGCCGGGGCCGTACAGGAGGCGGAGACGCAATCGGCCGCCGCTGCCGCGGGCGAGGCCGGTAAGGCGAGGGCGAGGCCCATGGCCATGGTGGTGGCGCTCAACATGGTGGCAAGGCGAGAGCTCATGACGGTGACTCCTTCGTGCGGCCGGACTCCCGCGCAGCACGGGGCCGGCAGTGGCGGATGGATGAAGGGTCGTACGGGACAGGCCTGTTGACGCCCGCGTCGGGGGCGGTCAACCGCTGCCACCGGAAGAGGGGCGACGGTCCAAAGCGCCGTCACCCTGTGGGTGGCCGCGCGGATATATCCACACCCATGGATGCCCGGGGCAGTGGGCCGAACACCCAGGGTTGCCCTTCACGCCAGAAGATTGGGGAATTCCCTAAGGGAAGGGTGACTAAGGAGACGGCGGGTGCGACAGATGCCTTCTGAGGTCTTCGCTGTCGGTCGCTGAGCGCAGGCGACCGGGCACCCTTCGTCCGGAGGCCCGGTGGTGTCGAGGAGGCGTCAGCCTCACTCCTGCTTGTCCCTGCGGCGGGTCATCCGCCTCTCGCCCGTGGCGAACGCCGCCACCAGGTTGGCGCCGCGTGCTGCCAGTGCGCGCCGGCGCTCCCAGCGCGAGCGCGGGCGCACGTTCGCTCGGGTGCCCTGCGGCGCGAGCGCTTGCGCGGTGAGGCGCCGGCCGGCCTGGGCGAGGTCGGCCAGGATGCGTTCACGTTCGCGGTCGTTGGGCGCACTGCGCAGCGCGGTGTACAGGCCCTCGATCTCGGCCACGGCCGCCCCCATGCGCAGGTTCGTGCTCCCTGTCGCTGACATCCCGCCCCACGCCACTGACAGCCTCCTTCGTATGAACGGTCGTCCAGCGCACCACACTTGCCTACGTGCGCAATACTGCAACCTTACTTGAAGAGGGGGCCCTGCGGCTCGGGAGAATCCACGATCGGTCAGCAAATTCGGGAGGGGGAGAAAGGTCCAACCCTCAACTGCCGCAACGGGACTGCGGTCGTACCGTAGTGGATCGGTCTTCGCGCGGAGTGCCACGAGGGGGCGGTGCGGCGGGTGTTGACAGTCCAAGGCGGTCGAGGCTCGGGTCCCGGTCCCTGGGCGAAGGGGTGCTTCGGTGCACGCGGTTCCGGGGCTATGCGATGTCGGCAGTCGTGGGAGAGGCCGGGTCGCCCGGCCTCTCCCAGAGGTGTGGTGCCGTGGCCGGGTTACCGGTTGAGTGCCCGGCGTAGGGTGATGCCGCTGTGGCCCCGCCGCCGATCACGTACCGGAACAGGAACCACAGCAGGGCGGGGCAGCCGAACAGTGCGCAGAAGCCCGTCACGGGTGCGATCAGGCGGCGCCCGTAGAGCCTGCGCACCGGTGGGCGGGCTGCCAGCACGAATCCGGCCAGTGCGAGTGGGCCGGCGACCAGCAGGATCCCGGTGTTGGTGAAGATCTCGCCGAACTTGTTCTTCGCCAGGTCGGTGGCCGATCCCTGGAGTGGAGAGGCGTAGAGCAGCCAGAGCGTCGCCAGGGTGCCGATGACGGTACGGGCGGTCTGCGCCCGCTCGATTCCGCTGTCCACGACGCGGTCGGGCCGGGAGGGTCGGAACACCCTCGACGCCAGTACCCAAGGCAGTGTCAGACAGCCACTGCAACCACCGCGGGTCTCCGTGTCGCTCCCCCGGTCCTGCGCACGCAAGTTCACTTGCCGCTCTCCGTGGTCCTCGGACGTCCCGAACCGTGTGCCCCATCGGCGGATTCGCAGGCCAGAGGGGTGGTTCGACAGCCGGTCACTCCTATAGGGGGGGCGGTTGACGCGCTCGCTGCACGGGGGGTGGGTAGGCTCCGGGCGCCGTTTGTCAGCGGGCCGGGGCAGCACGCCAGTTGGGCTGCGAAATCCGTCGGCGGACGTGTGGTGTGCGGGTGGTGATCCGGGCCGTGGTGCCTGTCCGCAGCGCGTCTTCGCCTGGGGTGATGCGCTCCGGATGCCTGGGCGGGCGGAGTCGGCGTCAGCCTCGTGCAGGCCGTGGGGAGTGTGTGTGATGCGGCCATGAGGACGCCCCTCGGCTGACAAGGTTGATCCATGTCGAATCTTTCACACCTCACCTATGAACGGATCGCGGAGGTCCTTCAGCAGGCCGACATGATCTCCCCCGCCACGGCACAGGCGTGCCTTGCGGAGCTCGGCTCCTCCGACCCTCACCTGACGCCCTATGATGTGGCCCTTTCCCTCCGGGAGTTCGGGGTGGCGGTGTCGATCCACTCCGATGACATCGACTTCCTGGAGGACTCCTACGGCTGGCTGCTGGACGAGGCCGCCAAGGTCACCGGCGGCGCCGTCACCGTCGCGAAGGTGCGGCTGGTCGAGGGAGAGGAGGACGAAGGGTTCGGTCCTCCCGAATTCGACTCGCGTGATGATGTCCTGGAGTTCGAGCGGAACGGCCGGTCGGTCTCCATTCCGGCCGAACACTTCTCGGAGGACTACTACGACACCGCCGCGGCCGTGCAGGCCGTAGCCGAGATGTCTCCCGACGACAGCCCGCGCGCCTTTCACATCGTCGACTTCGCGCGCGAGCGGAACGGGGTCTACGACACCGTGATGGCCCTGGTCTCGCCTGAGCAGGCGCGGATTCTGGAGGAGAATCTGGGCCTGGAGATCCGCGGAGCCAGGCACTCCGTGTCGTAACGGCGCATGGGTGCCGCTGCTCGCCGGCCACTGCGCCGCGGCGCACGGGGTGCTGATCGCTTGCGGGGCATGGGCCTATTGGCGGTCGGTCTCGCCTCCGCTGGGCCTCGGGCGGGCGCGGCGGCGTGCCCAGCCGGGCGGTCGGGAGAGCGGGGGGTGGCAGGACGCGGCGCCCTTGGTGGCCTGGATCGCGTAGTCGACGACGTCCGCCGCGTCTCCCCCCGACCTCTGGTAGACCTCGCGGAGCCGCTGTGCGCCGTTGCCGTGGGTGCGGAGCCATCCGGTGGCCTGCTCGACGAAGGGGAGGTCTCCGGCGTCCAGCAGGGCCGGTCGGATGTGCGCGATCAGCGCGTCGACGGCTTGCCAGGCCGGGACGAGGCGTCCCGTGATGCCGTGGGGCAGTTGCCCGGTCAGCCCGTAGCGGGCCGCTCGCCAACAGGAGGCGCGGAGCACCTCGTTGGGGACGGGCGGCGTGGCGGGCGGGTGGGGTTCGTGGTGCAGGGCGGTGTGGACCAGACCGCGGCACAGGGCGGTGAGCAGCAGCTCCTCGTCCACGGTGAGGGAGACGTCGGCGATCCTCAGCTCGATGGTCGGCCACTTGGCCGAGGGGCGGGCGTACCAATACAGCATCCCGTCGTCGAGGCCCGCGGCGCAGTGGACCAGTTGCTCGACGGTGGCGTGGTAGGCGGCGGCGTCGGGCAGGTGCGGGGGCGGTCCGGTGGTCAGCCACCTGGACCAGGCGATCGTGCGCCAGCTGGCGTATCCGGTGTCCGTGCCGTTGTGCACCGGGGAGTTGGAGAACAGGGCGAGCAGGGTGGGCAGCCACGGGCGCATGCGGTTGCAGGCGTGCAGGGCGTCGTCCAGGCCGTCGACGCCGACGTGGATGTGGGTGCCGCCGACGCATGAGGTGTGGGCGACCGAGCGGTAGGTCTCCTGCACGTACGCGTACCGGTCTTTGGGGGTGAAGACGGGTGGGCTCTCGACGGGCGGCATGCCGACGGCGACGAGTCGGCAGCCGTTCTCCTCGGCGGCGCGTCCGAATCGCTGGCGTCCGGAGGTCAGTTGTCCTCTCAGTTCGTCGAGGTTGTGGCAGACGCCGGTGACGAGTTCCAGCTGCGCGGCGTGCATTTCGGGTTCGGCGTGCGGGGTTGCCGACGCCAGTGTCGCGCAGACCTCCGGGCCCTTCGGTGCCAGTTGCCTGCTGTGCGGGTCGATGAGCAGGAACTCCTCCTCCACGCCGATGGTGGGCACGGTTCGCGCCCGGACGGCTGCGCCGGCGGGCGTGGGCGCTTGCCTCATGGGCGGGGACCCGCCTCCTGGCGGGGGCGGCCGTACCGGCCGGCGTCAGTCGGCTGTGCGGGAGTGTCCGGGCGGCGCACAGCGGAGGCACTCGGAGGACTCGAAGGCATGATCAAGATCGTATCGCCCGATGCTGCGGTGGCGGTGCCGGGAGAAGTAGCCAACAAATCGAGCCGGTTGGTGGCGATCTCCGGTGCGGTGATGTGGGGGTGACGGGGCGTCAGTGAGGGGTGTGATGGGGATTGTCCGGCGGTTTCCGGGACGGCTGTCGGTGATCCGGTTTCCGTGTTTCCGTGATCGACGCCCCGCGAGGCGTGATCCGCGACAGACGGCCCGGCATGGGGTGATCGTGTGGGGAGACGCCGGGTGAACTGGGCTTTGCCTGGGGCGGACGCCGGTCGTTGAAGGGCGCGCCTGCCTGTATCCCGGTGGGCGGTGGTCAAGTGCACAGGGCGGAGGCGGTGTTGGGGAGGGATGTCTTCGGTTCGGGTGGTTGCGCAGGAGCGGTTGACGGGTTCCTTGGTCATCATGGCGACCGGAAGTGGTGTGCCCGCGAGGGTGTCGGGGGCCGCGAGCGCCTCGGTGTGCGGCCGGTGGGTGGGTGTCACGCGGGTGTCGCCGTCGGCCCGTCGGGGTCCCGGAGCTTCCGTGGTGCGGCCGGCCCGGCGCGGTTCCATGGCCCTGGCCTTGCTGATCGTGCGGGGCGGGCGCGGGGAGCCGCGGATGTCGGGGAGGACGCCGTACTCGGTCTCCGGCTCGGCCGGGGGCGGCGCGGCCGGCGGTGCGGAGGAAGGTCGGAGATCATGGCGCGTTCGCGGCCTCCGTCTGTGACGTCAACGGTGACGGCTGCGACGGGCGGGGCGGGCGGGGCCGGGCCCGGGCGGCGGACCCGTCGCGTCGACCGCGGTGTTCGGGTCTGCGCCCGGGGCGTAGGCGGGTGCCGGGGCGCGGCCCGGCCGTCAGGGCAGGATGACGATGTTGGGCTTCCCCTTCCCCGGGTGCAGGGTGACTTCCGTGCGCACCCCGTAGACCTCGGCGATCAACTCCTCGGTCAGCACGGTCTGCGGCGGGCCGTCGGCGAGCAGCCGCCCTTCGTCCAGGACGCAGACGCGGTCGCAGAACATCGCGGCGAGGTTGAGGTCGTGCACCGCGACGACGGCGGTGACGCCGAGGGTGCGGACCAGTCGCAGGGCGTCGAGTTGGTGGCGCAGATCGAGGTGGTTGGTCGGTTCGTCGAGCACCATGACCGATGGCTGCTGGGCCAGTGCCCGGGCGATCAGCACCCGTTGCCGCTCGCCGCCGGAGAGCCGGTCGAAGCGGCGTTCCGCCAGGTCGGCCACGTCCAGGGCGGCCAGCGCGGCGTCGACGGCCGCCGTGTCGTCCCGGCGGTCGGCCTGGAACGCGCGCCGGTAGGGGGCGCGTCCCATGGCCGCCACGTCACGGGCGGTCAGGCCGAAGTCGGGGGGCATCTCCTGGAGCACCGCGGCGAGCGTGCGGGCGACCTGGCGGGCCGGTAGGCGCCGGATGTCCGTGCCGTCGAGCAGTACGCGGCCGGAACTCGGCCGCAGGGCCCGGTAGCAGGTGCGCAGCAGCGTCGACTTGCCGGCGCCGTTCGGGCCGACCAGGCCGACCACCTCGCCCGGCCCGGCCCGCAGGGAGACGTCGTCGACCAGGGTGCGGCCGGCGGTGACGACGGTCACCGAGTCGATGTGCAGTTCGCTCATGCCAGCCCCTTGCGGTACATCAGCCACAGGAAGGTGGGACCGCCGACCAGGGCGGTGACGATGCCCACGGGTATCTCCTCGGGGCGGATCACCATGCGGGCGAGCAGGTCCGCGCCGATCAGGAAGACCGCGCCGAGCAGTGCGGCGACGGGCAGGGCGCGTCGGTGGTTGGCGCCGACCAGCAGGCGGGTGATGTGCGGCATCATCAGGCCGACGAAGCCGATCGCGCCACTGACCGCCACCATGACGCCGGTCAGCAGGGCGCAGAGCACGAACAGCAGGGCCCGGAAGCGGCCGACGTCCAGGCCCAGTGCGGCCGCGGCCTCGTCGCCGGCCAGCAGCACGTTGAGGTGCCTGGCCGTGCCCAGCAGGACGACCGTTCCGAGGAGTACCGCGGCGGCCGGTAGCCACAGGGCGTCCCAGCCGGTGCCGCCCAGGCCGCCGAGCATCCACTGCAATGCGGACTGGGCCTTCTGCGGTTGGTCGGAGGTCACGATCAGGAGGCTGCCCACGGCCGACAGGACCTGGCCGGTGGCGACGCCGGCGAGGATCAGCCGGACCGTGGTCATCCGGCCGCCGGCCCGCGCCAGGGCGTAGACGACCAGGAGGGCGGCCAGTCCGCCCAGGAACGCGGCGGCGGAGACCGAGTAGTGCCCGAACACGGTGACGCCGCAGACCACCACCAGTACGGCGCCGACGCCGGCGCCGGAGGAGACGCCGAGCAGTCCCGGATCGGCGAGCGGATTGCGGACCAGGGCCTGGAGCGCCATGCCGCAGACAGCCAGTCCGGCGCCGATCGTTGCGCCGAGCAGCACCCGGGGCAGTCGGACGCCGATCACGATGGTCTCCCGGACCCGTGGCCAGTCGGCGTCGACCAGGGACGGTGCGAGCCGGTGGGCCAGGATGCGCCAGACCTCGTCGGGCGGGACCGCGACCGAGCCGAGCGCGACCGCGCAGGTGGCCACCGCCAGCAGCAGGAGGGCCAGTGCGGCGACCACCGCCGCGTACCGAGTCACCTGAAGGAACCGGGATGCAGCTGCCGGGCCAGCGCCGCGACCGCGGACGGCACCCGTACGCCCAACACCGTCGAGCTCAGCGGCAGTACGGCGAAGCGTCGGTGGCGGATGGCGGGCACGTCCTGGAGGGCCGGCTGGGACAGCAGGAAGTCCTTCTTGGCGGAGACCGGCGTCTCGCCGTAGTCGTAGATCACGATCACGTCGGGGGCGCGCTGGGCGACCTGCTCGAAGGAGACCTTGCCGAAGCTCTTGTCGAGGTCGGCGAAGACGTTGCGGCCGCCGGCGCGCCTGATCATGTCGTTGCCGATGCCGGCGCCGCCGGCGGTGAACGCGGTCTGCTCCCCGCTGTCGTAGACGAACGCCTTGACCGGTGCGGTGCCGGCCAGTCGGGAGGTGACGCCGTCCAGGGTGCGGTGCAGGGAGGCGAGGAGTTTCCTGGCCCGGTCCTCGACCCCGAAGATCCGGCCGATGGTGAGGATTTCGCGGTCGTCGGTGGCCTGGGTCACCGGTCCCTGGGGGCAGCTCTCGATGCTGAGGTGGGTGTTGATGCCGTTGTCGCCGAGCGTGCCGCGGCCGCGGCCCTGGGACTGGTCGAAGGCGGAGGCGAAACCGCCGTAGACGAAGTCGGGTTCGGCGGAGAGCAGTGTCTCCTCGGAGGGGTACCGCTTGGCCAGTACCTTGACGCCCTTGTAGGCGTCCCGGTATTGGGGCAGGACGGCGTCGTCGAGGTAGGCGGTGCCGACCATGGACTTCTGCAGTCCCAGCGCCAGCATGATCTCCGTGGCGTGCTGGTTGAGCGTCACCGCCCGGGTGGGCGGGCGCTGGTAGGTGGTGGTGACGCCGCAGTTGTGCACGGTGTACGGGAAGCCCTTGGCGGCGTGGGCCGGCGGGGTCGGGCCGGAGGTGGGGGCGGCGGAGCCGCAACCGGCCACCAGCGGCAGGCAGAGGGCTGCGACCAGCCCGGGAAGCACGCGTATGCGCATGACGAAGGGTGAATCCTCTCACCGGAACCGGGCCGGAGCGGGGGTACGGCAGTGGGCCAGTCTCCTGACTCCCGGATCGACGTTCCCCTCGGCCTTCCCGCCTTGCGGCCGTGGCCTTGCGTGAGGTTCGCTCCCCGGTCACAGTGGCGCGACCGTGCCGGAATTGCACCGGCTTCCTGGCATCCGCAAACATCCTAATGGGTCGCTTTTCCACCGCGTGTGGCAGGATGCCCGGCCATGGCTGCCTCCCCGGACACCGACCGCGCCCTGCGGCTTGTTCCCCAACTGGCCGGTTTCGGTCGCTTCTTCGACGTCGGGATCGGAGCGGTCCCGGCCGGAGCCCGTCCGTGGACCGAGCTGGCGAGCGACCCGGCCGCGCTCGCCGGTCGGATCGACGGCGTCGCCCGGCGTCTCGCCCCGGTGGAACGGCGGGTGGCCGCCTCCGTGATGTTCCAGGGGCTGACGGCGCGGGTCTGGTCCCCGCTGATCGGCGCGCACCTCTGCCACGGCGTCCTGCTCGACCTCACCCCCGGCGCACTGCACTGGCTCCCCGCGCCGGGCGGCGCCGTGCCGCTGCACTGTGCCCGCCCCGTTGTGCACCGCGAGGCCGCGCCGGCTGCGGTGTACGAACGGGGGCGGGAGCTGCTGGAGCCGGTCGCGACGGCGCTGCGGGCCCTGCTGCCGATCTCGCCGAGGGTGCTGTGGGGCAACTCCGCTTCCACGGTGGCCGAGGCGCTCGGGGCCGTCACCTCGGCCCGGCCCGAGCTGGCGGAGCGGGCCCGGGAGTTGGGCGAGGCGCTGACCGAGCGCGGCAGGCACGCGGGACTGGGCATCTGGGTCCCCGGCGCGGCACCGGCGAACCGGCGTTACCAGCGGCTGAGTTGCTGCCTCTACCACCGCAAGTCCGGCGTCGCGCCGTGCGGGGACTGCGTCCTGCGCAGCCGGTGATCCCGGGGCGGGGCGCCTGCCGGCCGCCTACCGGGGCGCGCTCTCGGCCCGGCCCCTCAGGGGGCCGGGGCCGCCGCTTGCGGACGGCGCCCGGGCCACCCCGGCTCCATGACGGGCCGGGGTGGCCGACGTGCAGGATCCCCGTGAGCAGGGAGATCGGTCAGCTAGTCGACGACCCGCACGTGCTCGGCCTGCAGCTCGTCCTCGTCGTCTCCGACCACCACATAGGTGACGCGGAGTCCTTCGGTGAGGAAGGTGCTGTCGCCCAGCGCCTCGCGCCTCACCCGCACCTCGCGGCCGTCGTCCCCCTGGACGTAGCCGTACCCCCTGGCCTGGTTGTACCACTTGACCCGGCCACTGATGCGGTCGCTCATTCCCGTTCCCTCCGCCGTCGTCCTCGTCCGCGGCCCCAGGAGCGCCGAGGGATCGGGCCCCGCACCGCGGTCACGACAGATGTACCCATCCCGCGCACGGTCCACAGCGGGAACGCGGTCCGGACGACTCCGGGCCCGGAGCACCCCCCGCGCGCTCGGTAAGATCGCAGGCATCGGCATACAGCACTCTCAGGAGGCGTTTTCTCATGGCGCAGGTCACGTTGAAGGGCAACCCCGTCACGGTCGGTGGCACCCTTCCCCAGCAGGGCACTACCGCACCGGCGTTCACGCTGGTCGGGGCGGGCCTGGCGGAGCGTTCCCTGAAGGACTTCGCCGGCAAGCGCAAGGTCCTCAGCATCTTCCCCAGCGTCGACACGCCCACGTGCGCGGCGTCCGTGCGCAAGTTCAACTCCGTGGCCAATGACCTCGCGGACACGGTCGTGCTGTGCATCTCCGCCGACCTGCCCTTCGCGCAGGCGCGGTTCTGCGGCTCCGAGGATCTGGAGAACGTCCACAACCTGTCCGTCTTCCGCAACCGGGAGTTCCTCGGCGAGTACGGCGTGGCGCTTGAGGACGGCCCGCTGGCCGGCCTCGCGGCCCGCGCCGTGATCGTGCTGGACGCCGACGACAAGGTCCTGCACGCGGAGCTGGTCCCGGAGATCTCCCAGGAGCCCGACTACGACGCCGCCCTCGCCGCCCTGAAGTAATTCGGCACCGGTCGAGAACGGCACCGGCCCCGCCCTCCGCGCCACCTCGGCGCGGGCGGTGGGGCCGCGTCGTCAGCGCGCCGGACGGGACGCGTGAGCGCGCAGCAGCCCGAGCGCGTCCGCCGAGCGGCTCCCCTCCTCCGTGGTGACCAGGATCAGGGACTGGCCCGGCGCACGGGCGAGCACGAGGACCTGCTGGGTGATCGTGAGTTCGCCGACCAGCGGATGGCGGAGCCGGTAGGCGTCCGCCTCGCACGGCCGGACCCGGTGGTCGTTCCACAGCGCGGTGAACTCGGGGCACCGGACGGAGAGTTCGCCGACCAGTGAGGCCAGGAGCGCGTCCTCGGGGTGGCGTCCGGCGACCTGCCGCAGATGGCCCACGACCGCTCGCGCCTTGCGGTCCCAGTCCGCGTACAGGTCCCTGTGGTGCGGGTCGAGGAACAGCATGCGGGTCAGGTTCGGCCGGTCGGCGGGGCGGTCGGGCGCGGAGGGGTCCAGGTGCCCGGCCAGCAGCGCGTGGCCGGGAGCGTTCCAGGCGAGCACGTCGGCTCGGCGGCCGAGGACGAGCGCCGGGGTGTGGCCGACCGACCGCAGCAGATCACGGGTCAGCCCGTCGGCGCGTTCGGCCGGAGGGCGGCGCAGGGGCCGGGGGCGCCGGGCGGCCAGCTCCCGTACGTGGGCGCGCTCGTGCTCGTCCAGCCGCAGGGCGGTGGCGAGCGCCGTCAGGACGCCGTCGGACGCGCGGACCGGCTGGTCCTGTTCCAGGCGGGTGTAGTACGAGACGCTGACGCCCGCCAGTTGCGCGACCTCTTCGCGCCGCAGTCCGGTCACCCGTCGCCGTCCCGGCAGTACCGGAAGGCCCACGTCCGCCGGCCGCAGCCGCGCCCGACGGGCCTGGAGGAACGCACCGAGGTGGAGGGAATCGGCCATGCCGCCGAGTATGCCCGCCACCCTCTCCACAAGCCTGCCTCTGTCATGCATAGGCACGACTCGGGACTGGTCCGCGCCGCGCCCCCACGTCAGATTGGCCGGGACCCCAGCGGACGACAGGACAGGATCTGCCATGCAGGACATCGTGCTCGGGAACGTCTCGATCACCCGGATCGTCGAGTTCCACGGACCGGTCGGACTGGCTCCGGCCGCGTTCCTCCCCGAGGTGCCGGAACGCGCGTGGCGGGAGCACGAGGCCTGGCTGGCACCGGACTTCGTCGACCCCGCAGCCGACGTCTGCGTCAATGCCGTCCAGACCTGGCTGCTGCGCAGCGAGGGCCGGACGATCCTCGTCGACACCGGGGCCGGCAACCACAAGGAACGCCCGTACTCGCCGATCTGGAGCCGTCTCGACACCGACTTCCTCGGTGCGCTCGCGCGGGCGGGCGTGCGGCCCGAGGACGTCGACCTGGTGATCAACACCCATCTGCACGTCGACCATGTCGGCTGGAACACCCGGCTCGACGGCCGGGCCTGGGTGCCGACCTTCCCCAACGCCACCTATCTGATGGCGCGGCGCGACTTCGACTTCTGGAACCCGGCCAACGGCCACACCCCCAGACTGGGGCGCGGCAACCAGAACGTCTTCGAGGACAGTGTGGCGCCGGTGCACGAGGCGGGCCAGACGCTGCTGTGGGACGACAGCCACACCATCGACGGGAACCTCCGGCTCGAACTCGCCCCCGGGCACACACCGGGCTCCTCGGTGCTGACGCTGGAGTCGGGCACCGACCGGGCGCTGTTCCTGGGCGATCTGCTGCACAGCCCGATGCAGTTCGTCGCACCCGACGCCAACAGCTGCTTCTGCGAGGACCCGGCCGAGGCCCGGGCCACCCGCCGCCGGTTCCTCGGACGCGCCAGCGACACCAACGCCCTGGTCCTGCCGGCACATCTGGGCGGGCACGGCGCGGCGGAGGTCGTCCGGGACGGCGACGCGTTCGCCGTCAAGGCGTGGGCGCCGTTCGACCGCCTCTGAACCCGGCCCGCCGACCGGTCCGTTGCAGGTTCCCCCAGCGCAGGAGAGTCCGATGTCCGATCTGTTCGTGACCACGCCCGACGGGGCCGTCCGCGGTGCCGTCACCGGTGGTGGCGCGGTGCGGCGGTTCCTCGCCGTCCCGTACGCCGCGCCACCGCGGGGCGCCGCCCGGTTCGCGCCGCCCCTCCCCCACGCGCCGTGGCCGGGCGTGCGCGACGCCCTTGCCGCTGGGCCCACCGCGCCGCAGCCGCGTCGCGACGCGTTCGGGGCGCTCGACATGTCGCCGTATTTCGGCCCGGGTTGGGTGCGCGGCGACGACCACCTCACGGTGAACGTCTGGACGCCGCGCGGGGCCGAGCGGTGCCCGGTGATGGTGTTCGTGCACGGCGGCGGTTTCGTCGCCGGGTCCGGCCGGGCTCCCCTGTACGACGGCGCGGCGTTCGCCCGTGACGGGGTGGTCCTGGTGACGCTCAACTACCGGCTCGGCGTCGCGGGCTTCCTGGACCTGCCCGGGGCGCCGCGCAACCGCGGTCTGCTCGACGTCGTCGCGGCGCTCGGCTGGGTCCGGCGCTCCATCGAGGGCTTCGGTGGCGATCCCGGCAATGTGACGCTGTTCGGCCAGTCCGCGGGGGCCACGATCGTCGCGGGGCTGCTCGCCGAGCCCTCGGCGGCCGGGTTGTTCCGCCGCGCGATCGTGCAGAGCGGCAACGCCCTCGGGGCGTTCTCCCCGGAGCAGGCCGCCCGGGTGGCGCGCGCGGCCGCGGCGGCGCTCGGCGTCGCGCCGACGGCCGCCGGCTTCGCGGACGTCCCCGACGAACGGTTCGTCGCGGTGGTGCCGGAGTTGAGCGGACTGGATCTGCGCACGCCCGACCGGCCCGATCCCCTCAGGGGACTCAGTCCGTTCAGTCTCGTGCGGGAACGGCAGCCCGCCGAGAGCCGCCTGGCCCCCGTCGACCTGCTCGTCGGCACCACTGCCGAGGAGGGCAATCTCTACCTGGCTCCGCAGGGGCAGCTGGCCGCCTCGACCGCCGAGGACGTGCGCCGGACCGCGGCCGCCGCGCACGGCGACCCCGAGGCGCTCGTCGCCGCGTTCCGCGCCCGGCGGCCGGGCGCCGGACACGGCGAGGTGCGCTCGGCGCTCCTGGGCGACGCGCTGTTCGGGGCCGGCAGTCGCCGGCTGGTCGAGGCACACGGAGGCGCCCACGTCTACGAGTTCGCCTGGCGTTCCCCGGCCGTCGACGGCCGCCTCGGCGCCGCCCACACCGTGGAACTCCCCTTCGTCTTCGACCGCCTCGCCCTGCCCGAACTGCGGGGCGCGCGCGGACTGTTGGGCCCGGTCGAGCCGCCGGCGTGGCTGGCGACGCGGATGCACGCGGCCTGGGTCGCGTTCGCCCGGAACGGCGCCCCCGGCTGGCCGCCGTACGGCAGGGAGCGGCGGGTCCGCCGGTTCGGCGCCGACGGCGACGGCGACGGCGGTTGAGGGTTACCCCCGTGGACGAGCGGATCCAGGCGACGGTGGACTGGTGGCGCGCGCGGCCGGCGGCCGCCAGGTGACACTGGCGCACGAGGGAGCGCCCCCGCATCCTCGTGCGCCGCCGAGAGATGCGCCGCACGCCCCCGCGAAGGGACAGCAGGGGCGTCTCCGGGCGGAGCTTCACCGTTCAGGGAGTCAGTTCGGTCTGGGCCGGAGGCCTCGTCTTCGCGGGGGCGAGGGGGTGGCGGCTGTACCACTCGGTGGACAGCAGCCGTTCCCGGTCGGACGGAGGGAGGGCGGCGAGCCGGCCCGGCAGGGCTCCTCGCGCGACTTCGGAACGGTGGGCCAGTACGGCACCGGTCTTCTGCTCAAGCCATGGGCGGACGTTGACGGTTGCGGTGATCCACTCGTCCGGGACGCTGTGCATCGGTCTGCCGGGCCGGACCAGACGGTCGTCCAGGGCCCGTACAGCGGAATGGGGGTGCGTGGCGAGGTAGAGGGCGGTGGGCTGCCAGGGGGCGCCGGCCTCCGGGTAGAGCTGGTCCAACCCGGAGGCCTGCACGGCGAGCACGGTCACCCGGTGGGTGTGGACGTGGTCCGGGTGACCGGACAGCCCGCC
Organism: Streptomyces sp. NPDC093097; assembly: GCF_044754325.1. NCBI lineage: Bacteria > Bacillati > Actinomycetota > Actinomycetes > Kitasatosporales > Streptomycetaceae > Streptomyces > Streptomyces sp. NPDC093097. The sequence goes on along the minus strand of NZ_JBIVOW010000028.1, from coordinate 8,979 downwards.
GTAGGCGTCGTGGGTGACGACGATGTCCGGGCGGAACTCGCGGAGGTGGCGGACCAGGCGGTGCACCGTCTCGTCGAGCGGTGCGTCGCAGAGCCGGGGGCTGCCCGGCGCGGACTCGGGCACGCGTGCATCGGCGTAACCCAGCAGCCGCGGTGGGCCGGCGCCGAGGATGCGCAGCGCGTCGGCCAGTTCAGCGGCGCGTCGGCTGCCCTCCGTCCAGGTCGCGGTGACGACGGCGGTACGGGCTCCGCCGGCGGCGTGGCGGGCGAGCACGCCGCCCGCCGACAGGGACTCATCGTCGGGGTGCGCGAAGACCGCCAGCAGGCTCGGAGGGTGCATGGCTGGGCCGCCTTTCCTTGCGGGTCAGGCCGGTTGTCCGGCGCGTGCAGGCTACTTCCGGGGGCTGGGGCGGCCAACGGCGTGGGCGGGAGCCGAAGGAATGTGCCGTTGCGCGGGCCGACGGCCGGGGGCGTTGCTGCCTCGGGCGTTGCTGCGTCGGTCGTTGCTGCTGCGGTCGTTGTTGACGCTGTCTGTCGCCGGTGTGCGTGGTGTTTCCCGGGTAGGGGCCGCACAATTGGGGGCGGGATCGACTGCGTGGGGGAAGGACGATCGCGTGACGGCCGAAGCGGCGGCGCAGCGCATTCTGGAGCAGGTGCAGCGGGTCGAGGCCGATGCCGGGGCCCTGGGCTGGTTCCTCGGTCCGGAGGCGGTCGCGGCCGCCGATGCGGTCCGGGCCGGTGCCGTGCTGCCCGACGGCAGCGTACGGGCCCTGGCGGTCTGTGCGCTCGCCTATGCCGACTGGTGCCGGTTCCTCGCCGGTGAGGGGCAGGACCGGGCGGCGCTCGGTTCGGCCGTGTTGTCCTTCGCCGGCCTGGGCGATCGCGAGCGCGTGCCCCCTGTGCTGCACCCGGTCCTGGACGCGCTCGCCGGCCGGGAGGCCGGAGAGGACCTCGATCCGCTGCTGGCGTACGAGGCCGGTGTCGGCGTGTTCCTGGTCTATCAACAGGGGCGGCACTCGGGGGCGTTGCGTGCTGCCGAGGTGCTGCTGCGGCGGGCCGTCGCCGGATTTCCGGTCGGCAGTGCCGAGCAGGGCGCCTGCCTTTCGGATCTCGGTTTGCTGCTCGTCCACGCCTTCCGCGACGGTGCCGGACGGCAGGTGCTGTCCGAGAGCATCGAGCGGGGCCGCGCCGCGGTGGCCACCGCTCCCGACGATCCAGCCGAACGGGCCCGTCGGCACGGCAACTTGGGCTTCGCCCTCCGGACCCTGGCGGCCGCCGCCGACGACCGGGACGCGGCCCGGGAGGGCGTGGCCGCACTGCGGACCGCGGTGCGGCTGAGCCCTCCGGGCGATCCGCATCGCCTGCTGCACCGCGCCGCGCTGGGGTCGGCGCTCGCCACCACCGCGCCCGTCCTCGGCGACCCCTCGGTGCTGCCGGAGGCGGTCGTGCTGCTGCGTGAGGCGGCCGCCGAGGCGGAGCCGTCCCCGTCCGCCGCCGTCCTGGCCGATCTGGGCATGGCGTTGATCATGCGCGCCATGGCGGGCGGGGACGATGCCGCGCTGTACGACGAGGGCATCGGCACCTGCCGACGGGCCGCCGATGCGGCGCCCAACCCCGTCGAGCGCACCGCGTACCTCGCCAACCTCGGTCTGTTCCTCAAGGGCCGTGCCCTGCGCACCGATGGTGCCGACGTGCTGGCCGACGCGTACACCGCGGCCCGTGATGCCGTCGAGGGTGCTCCGCGGGATCATCCGGTGTACGCGCAGGCGTGCTTCGTGCTGTCCGGTGTGCTGCGTTCCCGGAACGTGACCGGTGGTCGGCTCGCCGATCTGGAGGAGGCGGTGGCGCTCGCCCGGGAGGCGTTCGAGGCCACGGCGGCCGGGGAGGTGCGTCAACGGGCGCTGCGTGGCGTGGAGTTTGCCGATCTCATGCGGCTGCGGGCCCTTGCGGCCGGGGCGTCCGGGGGCCTGGCGGAGCCGATCGCGCTGCTCCGCGGCCTTGCCCGGGAGGTCCGGGAGGGCTCCGAGGAGCGGGCCGAGGTGCTGCTCCAGCTCGGCCGGTGCCTGGCGGCCGGCGGCCGGAGCGGGGGTGCCGTCGAGTCCGACTGGTCCGCAGGCGCCGATCCGGACTCCGGTGCCGCCGCGGACGAGGCGATCGCCTGTTTCCGCGCCTGTCTCACGCTGCCGGCCCCCGGCCGCAACTTCGAGGCCACGGTGCGCTTCGCCTTGGGGGCGGCCCTGGCCGCCCGCGCCGCTCCCGATGACGAGGCCACCTGGCGGGAGGGGGCCGACGAGATGTGCCGGGGCATCGCCCTGCTCCCGGACGGCGATCTGTGCCGCTCGGAGTATCTCTCCGATCTCGGCGGTGCCCATCTCCGGCGGGCCGTCGTCACGGGCACGTCGCGCCGGTACGAGGAGGGGGTGCGTCTGCTGCGCGAAGCGCTGGCGTGCGCGCCCCGTACCAGCGCGTCCGAACGGGCCGTGCGGCACTCGAACCTCGGCGCCGCCCTGGCGACGTCGGGCCGGCGGGCCGGGGACGTCGATCTGGTGGCCGAGGCGGTGCGGGCCCACCGCGCGGCCGTCGAACTGACGCCGTCGGACGACCACTTCCGGGTGCACCGGATGGGCAACCTCGGCGATGCGCTGCAGCATCTGGCGGAGGTCCGCTCGGAGCGGGCCCTGCTGGCGGAGGCGGTCGGCGTGCTGCGGGAGGCGGTGGCCGCCGCCGGTCCGGACACTCCCGGCAGGGCGGACACCCTCACCCGTCTCGGCCACGCCCTGCGTTCCCTCGCCCGTTTCACCGGTGAGTCCGGTCCGCTCCGGGAGGCCGTGCAGCGGCACCGGGAGGCGTGCGCGGCCCTGCCCGGGCGGCCCGTGCCCCGGTCGCTGCTCGGTCTCGCCAACGGGCTGATGGAGCTGTTCCAGTACACCCTTGACGAGCGGGTCCGCGAGGAGGCGTTGGAGCACTACGGTGCCGCTCTGGCCGCCACGCCTGCGGCGTCCGACGAACGGTGCCTGGTGCTCACCAGTTTCGGCCACGCCGCGTGGGGCCGCGCCGCCGCCATCGGCGACGAGGCGCTCATGGACGCGGCCGTCGACAAGCTCCGCGAGGCCGCCGCGACCGTGCCCACCGGACATGCGGCGCACGGCAACGTCCTGACCAACCTGGGTGCGACGCTTGCTCACCGCGCCCAGATGACCGGCGATCGCACCTGGCAGGCGGAGGCGGTGGCGGTGCTGCGCCGGGCCGTGGACGAGGGGCCGCCGGACGCCTTCGACCGGGCCAGGTTGCTGAACAACCTCGCCGAGGCGCTGCGCTGTTGGTACGAGATCACCGGCGAGACGGCCGCCGCCGACGAGGCTGCCGCGCTGCTGCGCCGGGCGCGGGCGCGGGAGCACGGGGAGCGGTCCGGTCCGCAGTTCGCGGCGCTCAACCTCGGTCTGCTGCTGCAGAGTCGTGTCCTCACGGAGGAGGAGTCCGACGGCTCCGCGATCGCGGAGGCGCAACGGGTCCTGGAGGAGGCGGTGGCCGGGCTCGGCGAGGACCATCCGTGGCGCGCCCTCGCCCTGACCAATCTGGCCGCGACCCATCTGATCTCCGCCCAACTCACCGAGGACGGCGCCGATCCGGCGGTGGCCGGGACGCTCCGGCGGGCGGTCGACGCCGCTCGGGCGTCCCTGGCCGGACTCCCCGAGGGGCACCCTGATCGGGCCCGCGCCCAGTGGGTGCTGGCAGCCGCGCAGGAGCGCCGGGCTTTCCTCGGCGAGCGTGTCGATCTGGTGGAGGCGGCCCGTCTGGCGCGGGAGTCCGCGCGGAATCCGGCCTCCCCGCTCGCCGTCCGTCTGCTGGCGGCCCGCACCTGGGGGCAGGCCGCGGCGCACGCGGGGGCGGACGCCGAGGCCCTCGACGGGTTCGCGTACGCCGTCGGGTTGTTGCCGCGGCTGGCCCCGCGCAGTCTCGCCCGTACCGACCAGGAGGAGCGGTTGCGTGCCAGCACCGGTCTGGCCAGCGACGCGGCGGCGCTCGCACTGCGGGCCGGCGACCCCGGCCGGGCCCTGACGCTGCTGGAGCAGGGGCGCGGTCTGCTGCTCGCCCAAGGGGTGGAGGATCGCGCCGATGTCTCCCGGCTGCGTGCCGTCGCGCCCGTCCTCGCGGCCGAGTTCGAGCGGCTGCGGGAGCGGCTGAGCGCGCCGGCCGCGCGCCCGCCGGCGCTGCTCGGCTCCTTTGGGCTTCCGGTCTCCCCGCAGGCCGGGCCGCCGGCCGGGGTCGCGGCCGAGGCCCGGCATGCGCTGGCCCGCCGCTGGGACGAACTGCTGGCACAGATCCGGTCGTTGCCCGAGTTCGCGGGCTTCCTCCGCCCGCCGGAGCTGCCGCGTCTGCTCGCCGCCGCCGCCGACGGTCCGGTCGTCGTCCTGAACGTCAGCGCCTACCGCTCCGACGCCCTCCTCGTCACCGCCGATGCGGGCGTCGAGGTGCTGCCGCTGCCCGGGCTCACGCCGGCCGCCGTCATGACCCGGGCGGCGGCGTTCGTCGAAGGCGTCGAGGCGGCGTACGGCGAACAGGGGGTGCCGCGGGCCCTGGAGGCGATGCGCACCCTCACCGGAACCCTGGAGTGGTTGTGGGACACCGTCGCCGCTCCCGTTCTCGACCGGCTCGGTCTGCGGACGGTGCCGTGCGACGGCGCGGTCTGGCCCCGGGTGTGGTGGTGTCCCACGGGCTGGCTGTCCTTCCTCCCGCTGCATGCGGCCGGGCGCGGGGCGCCGGACTCCGGCAGCTGGGTCGTGGACCGGGCCGTCTCCTCGTACACGCCCACCCTGCGCGCCCTGCTCCAGGCGCGCGGCCGTCTGGAGCGCGGGGCCCCGCCGCGGCCGGCGCCGTTGGTCGTCGCTCTCGCCGAGACGCCAGGCGGTACGCCGTTGCCCGGTGCCTCGGACGAGGCCGCGCTGCTGACCGAACTGTTCCCCGGGGCCCGGCTGTTGACCGGTGAGCGGGCCACGGTCGCGGCCGTGGGCGAGGCACTGCCCGCGCACCCGTGGGTGCACTTCAGCTGCCACGGCGTCAGTGACCTGCTCAGTCCGTCGGACAGCGGGCTGGTCCTGTACGACGGGCGGTTGACCGCGCAGCGGGCCGCGGCCCAGCGTCCGGGCAGCCCGGAGCTGGCGGTGCTGTCCGCCTGTTCCACCTCACAGGGCGGCATCATGCTGCCGGACGAGGCGGTGCAGTTGGCCTCGTCGTTCCAACTCGCCGGATATCCACATGTGATCGGCACGTTGTGGACCGTCTCCGACACGTTGGCGACGGGTCTCGCCGGGGAGTTCTACGCGGCGCTCGCCGAGGACGTCGCCCGGCGCCGCCCCCTGGATCCGGCGCTGGCGCTGCACGGCCCGGTGCGGTCGCTGCGCGACCGTTTCGTGCGGGCGCCGCATCTGTGGGCCGCGCACATCCACACCGGTGCCTGATCCGGCGCGCCTTCAGGGCGCGTCCGGTTCCCCGCCGCCCGAGCCGGTCGCCGAGGTGTCTCCCATGGCCGTGCCCGAGGATGCCCGGGGCAGTTCCTCGGGCTCGGTCAGGTCGTCGGTGGGCCGGTAGGTCCTGCGGGACGAGAACTCCCCGATCAGGGCCGCCAACGCCGCGTCGTCGCCGCCGTTGTCATGACGTTCCGTCATCGCCGTCTCCTTCCGTCTCCCCCGCCGCCGGCGGCAGCAGGACTTCCAGCACTTCCACGTCGGCGGCCCGTACGTACACCCCGCCGGTGTCGGGTACCCGTTCCAGGAACCTGCCGTCGGGTGCCATCCGGTACTGCGCCTGGAGGTAGAGGTCTCCCTGTTGCGGGTAGGTCGAGACCGCCGAGCGCGAGCCGAGCCAACCGCCCACCCACAGTCCGCTCTTGAGCCGGACCCGTATGAAGCAGGACCCGCGGGCGTAGAACAGGGCGTCCCAGGCGGTCGGCGTCGGGTCGTACCGGGCGACCGCGCGCCGGCTGCGCCATGCGCTCTCCGCCCAGGCGACGGCGGACGGTACGACGACGATCAGCAGCAGGGCGGCCGCCCCGGCCCGTTGGGGATGCTGCAGCACTCCGGTGAGCGGTCCGTGCCCGCCCCCGGCCAGCAGGCCGACCAGCCATGGTCCGGCGGTCACGGCGTACAGGGCGTCGAGCAGGGCGCCTGCCGCGACGGCCCGCATCAGCCGGTTCTGCGGTTCCTGTTCGGCGGCCAGTCCGCCTTGCAGTCGCTCCCGCACGGCCTGGTAGAAGACGCCCGGCAGTACGAGCACCAGCAGGATCGTCAGCTGTGCCACCGTTCCCGGAACCATCGAACCCCCCGCACCGGCGCCCAGCGGCCCCGTTCCCCGCACCTGTCGGGCCCCAGCATGACGTACGCCGCCGGGGCCCGTCATGGCGGCCCGGCGATCCGCCACATCGCGGGACCGGGCCGGCTCGAAGGGGCCGGCGGCCGAGTCGGTCGGCGGCCAACCCGCCTGCGCGGTCCGGGACTTCCGGTCGGCTCAGCGGTGGGCCGGTCGCGCGAAGAGCGCGGTGCGCTGCGGGCCGGCGTACCGGAGCAGCGCGCCCACGCCGTCGGCCAGCGCCAGCTCGTGCTGCGGCACCACCACCAGTTCCGCGCCCGTGCGCACCGCGGCACGGATGACGGCGGCGTGTGCGGGCCCGGCGTGGAAGCTGAGCGCGCCGTAGGGTTCCCGGGCCGCCTCGGGCAGATCGCTCGGGGCCGCCCCGGCGTCGACCTGGAGTTGCGCGGGGAAGTGCACGGGGTCGTTGAGCAGGAGGGCGGCGACGTGGGAGCGTCGCAGCGCGGCCACGACGTCGGGCAGGCCCTCGACGGCGCCGTGCCCGCTGGTGCGTCGGGACAGGAACAGGTCGAGCCGGGCCCGGTCCGCGGTGCGCAGCTGGCCTTGGAACACCTCGGCGAGGGTGTCTTCCATCAGGGCCCGGCCGGGCCGGGGCGGGTATCCGTCGCCGCTGGTGGTGACCAGGCGCCTGCGCCACCGGGTGGACAGCTGGTCGGCCAGCACCTCACGGGCCCAGGTGATGCCGCTGAGCACGATCGTCTCGGCGTCGTTGCGTCCGGCCAGTTCCACGATGCGCTCGGCGGCGTGCCGGGCTCCGCTGGACCACCCCACGGCCGAGCCGGTCGCCCGGTGGCAGTCGCCGGGCGCGACGGCGCTGCTCGGCCACGTCCCTGCCTGGAACGCCACCTCCAGTACGTCGGGGAGCTCGCGCTGCGGGTCGGGGAGGCTGTGCACGGTGGCGGCGACGTAGCGGATGTCCGGTGCGTACTGGACCGCCAGCGGCATCAGGTCCGGCAGTGCGGTGAACGTGGCCTGGTCCCGCTCCGGGGGCCGGGGCAGTTCCTCGGTCAGCACCACCTGCCCGCCGTGGGCGACGATGGCCTGCCCGTGCCGGCCGGCGATGCCCCGGTCGGAGCCCGCGACCGCGGCCACGGCGTCCACCGTGGCGGCGTCGGCGCCCTGCTCCGTGAGTGCCGCGCAGATCTGGCGCCTGCGGAGCACCATCGCCCGCTCCGACGATTCGGTGTCACGCGAGGTGTCGAGGTAGGCGCAGGCACACGGTCCCCCGGCCGCGTACACCGCGTTCAGGAAGCCCAGTTCCACGATGCCTCCACGTACTGTGGCGTGCCGCTGACTGTCGTTCCGTCCCTCCAGTACAGCCCCGGGTCCCCCGGCCCGCTCGCCGAGACCGGCCGTGCCTGGTGAGCCGCGCTCCGGAGTGCCTGGCCCGGGGCGCGGTCACGCTTCAGACTGCCTGGCACCGTTGCCGCGGGCAACCACAACCAGTGGAGGACATGGCAGAGGTCTGGTACCAGGAATGAGGGCCCGGACGGGGTGTCCCCGCACGTCGTCGAAGGCCTTGCGGTCGCCGTCCCGGCGGGTGCGGCCACCCCGCGAGCAGCCGCAGACAGCCGTGTCACCGCCCATGAGAAAATCCCTGGCAGTGTGCCTGGCTCCGCTGCCAGGCAGCTGTGCTCGACCCCGATGCCCGGCTCCGATGCCCGGCCGCTGTTCTTGGTTTCGATCCTGGAGGAACGATGTTCGCAAAGTGCCTGGGCGACGACGGCGCCGAGCTGCGCCCGCTTGAGCCGCGGCATGCCGAGGAGTTCCTGGCCAACATCAACCGGGGTCGGGAGTTCATCGGTCAGCACATCGGATTGCCGGACGCGGTCACGGACCTGGACACCGGCCGCGCGTACCTCCAGGCGTACGCGGAGAAGACGGCGGCCGACACGGGGCGGCTCTACGGCATCTGGACGGCGGGCACGCTGGTGGGCGGGGTCCTCTTCCGGACGATGGACGTCGAGCGCGGCACCGCCGAGGCGGGGTGCTGGCTGGAGCCGTCGGCTGCGGGCAGGGGGCTGGTGACCCGGGCCGCGCGGATGATCGTTGACTGGGCCGTCGAGGAGCGGGGCATCCACCGCGTGGAGTGGATGGTCTCGGCGGAGAACGAGCCCAGCATCGCGGTGGCCCGACGCCTGGGGATGACGAAGGACGGCGTGCTGCGCGAGAGCCACCCGTACCGGGGCAAGCGGCAGGACATCGAGGTCTGGTCGGTGCTCGCGCCCGAGTGGCGGGCGGGCAAGCAGGCCCGCTGAGACACCGCACGGGCCGGGGCGGTCACGCTCGGCAGGCCCGGATCAAGGCGTCGAGAAGGCCCTCCGGGTCGTGGAGCCGGCGGGCGCCGTCGGTGACGACGCGGCGCGTGCCGGGATCGACCGGGTCGGTCCGCGCCCAGTCGGGAGAGCCGATGTCGACTTCGACCTCCAGGCCGGAGGGCCGGGCGTAGCGCCGTTCGGTGACGGGCCCCCATGCCTGGATCCGCACCAGGTCGCCGAGGGCGAGCCCGTCGGCCCAGGGGTGAGTCGGCGGCGGGAATCTCACCCGCCGCCGCTCGCAGAACCGTGCGGGAGCCTCTCGGCTCACACGGCTCCCATCGCCCAGCCGTCAGGCT